>JAOZLU010000756.1 GCA_029934695.1 Desulfobacterales bacterium
GTTGTTGAAAACCCCGGCAGAGGCATTTTGAGTTTATACAGGTCTTCCAGTTCCTTCAATTTTTTTGAAAGGCTTTCTATCCCGTCCGAGTCTTTAAAGCTGCCCTGTGAAGCTATTTTCTTCAGATCATCCAGTCCCTTTTCCGCGGTTCTGTATTTCCTGAGACTGTTTGATTGCTCTGCATCTCTTTTCATCTCCTCCAGCAGCTTTTTTATCTCCCTCAGACGATCTTCCAGCTCCTTTTTCTTGTTCCTGAATATTAACCGCTCTTTTATCACTTTTAAATTTTCTGAAGAATCTTCTGTTGTCAAGCCTTTTTTTCTCAGATACTCCAGACGTTTCTCCAGCTTCTCCAATTGCTCTGACCGGGGTTCTGTTTTCCCGGGTGTCTTCCACACTTTCACCTGTTCATGTATATCCCCCAGTTCTTTCAGATCCCTCAGCCGGTCTTCGGTCTCCTTCAGCCGCTTCAACTGATTCTCTGCCGGCATCCTCAGCCAGTTTTCCTTTCTGAGAGTCTCCAATCTTCCTTTTAACGCTCCCAGCTTCTCTGAATGTGTCTGAATTGTCTCTCCCGGGTCTTTCAGGTCTGTCTCGTTTTTCAGAGCTTCCAGCTCATTCTCTGCTTTCTTCAGTTCCATGAGACTGTTCAGCCGTTTTTTTATCCCTTGCAGTCGCCTCAGCTTATTCTCAATATCTTCCGGAACATCCGCACAGGCGTTTCCCTTCAGATCGTTCAGCAGTTTTTCTGTCTCATTTAAATCATTCAGCCGGTTTTCTGTTCCGTGAAGGCTTTCTGATATTTCTGTGTCTTTCAGTTCTGCCATCCGGTTTTCCAGATTTTTCAAAGTGTTCCGGGTATTCTGACACGCCTTTTTTGCCATCCACTCTGAAACATCAAATTTTATCCTGTCCCCTCCTTTTCTTCCTTTGCTGTCGGTTACAATTACAGAAACAATTGCTTCTTTCTCCCCGATGCTCTCTGTATCTGCCATGTCCGGCAGAACATAAAAAATTTGGGAAGTCTTATTTTTTTCAAGTTCGCCCGGGGCATCCGGGTTTCTGTCAACCCATGAGAATCTTAAATCCTGCTCCCGGGTCCGGGCTTGTATGATAATTTTCCGGGAGTGGGTCCCGGGGGAAATAATCAGTTTTACATCAGGCTTTTTGTCAGCCTGAGCATGCACATTGCTGAGAATCAATATCATATTGAGAATGATAATTGTCAGTGCCAGTAATAATTTATCGGGTAAAGCCCTTTGTCTGATGTGATGTGTTTTATACATTGCCAACCTTTGAGAAAGTAAAGACTTCCAAAGTTTGAAAAACTCTGGAAATCTATGAATGTTTTCCGTTCCCTCTGCGCTTTCCGAAGTTCTTTTGCATAAACCCGGAGAGGTCTGAAGTTTCATAAGGCATGTTCAGTTCTTCTCTGACGCGCCTCAGATCATTATAGATATCCTCGGTATTCTGATATCTTGATTCCCTTTCTTTTTTTAGACATTTCATCACGATGCTGTTTAATGAGGGCGAAATTTCAGGTTTCAATTCTGTCAGAGGGGCTATGTTATCATTTGTGATGATCTCAACCGCCTGTACGATGCTCACGTCGGTTCCGAAAGCATACAGTTTTTTCCCGGACAGCATTTCGTAAAAGACGAGACCGAATGAAAATATGTCGGACCGGTGGTCAATGTCACCAGCCTTTCCTGATGCCTGTTCCGGAGACATATAGGAAAGCGTCCCTTTGATATCCCCTGTCATGGTTTTCGCCGCGCCAGGATCTGATTTTGCCTTGGCAATTCCGAAATCAACGATTTTCACTTCCCCTTCAAAAGAAATAAGAATATTGCTCGGCTTGATATCCCGGTGAACAATATTCAATGGCCTGCCATCATCATTCTTTTTGGAATGTGCATGTTTCAGACCCATGCAGATGTTTAACGCGATGAAAATGGACTGTCTGCAAGAAAGTCCTTTTTCCATTTTACTGATAATTTTGGCCATGTCCCTGCCCCGGATATACTCCATGACAATGGCATTATGCTCCTTGTGAAAATCAATGATCCGGACAATATTGGGGTGTTCCAGTGATGCTGCCAGTTCGGCTTCATTCTCAAACATCTTTAAAAAGCTTGAATGGTCAGCTACTAAATTGGGCAGTACAATTTTCACGGCAACCTTCAGCGTCACCTGGCCTCTCTTGCCTCTCTTGCCGACCGCGTAATACAGCACTGCCATCCCGCCTTTTTCTATCATGTGTTTCAATTCATACAGGCCGATCCTTTTGGGAGGCCATTTCGGCGGGGTGCGATTCATAAATAACAGGATAAGCAAAATCAGAGTGGCCAAACCTGATATTGCGAAAAGCAGTATTTTACAGTTACTTAGGGAAGTGTGGAAATGAAACGCGGATACAGTAAGACAGACCCATCCTATTTCTGAATCATCAGCAATGATATGTGAGGAAAAACGGATAAGCTGTTCATTGCGGGATGATTCTTTTTCGATAACCACCTCTGCAGAACCTGCCTTTTCTGTCTTTACAGGCATTGTGTCTATGCGTTCGGGTTTCCTTATTTTGGGAACAAAAGGCTGGTTTGTCAGTCTGGAATCCGTATGTGCCAAAATTTTGCCTGTCCCGCTGCGGTCCAGAATTGCCGCAAACTCCAAGTTTTCCCCGAACTTGTCAGTTGCCACATTCAGAGGCTCATCAGAACTTCCTATAGTAATCATATCCACAAGAGGAAAGAAATTTTTGTCAATAAGTTCCCTGACTGCTGACACCCCGCGCCGATAAAAATTATGTTCCAACTGCTTTGTGACAAAATAAAAGACCATGCAGCTGAACAAATTGACTGTGAGCCATACGATAAGCCATACAGATATCTTTTTTTTATTTGCAGCAACTATTGAAATCGTAGCATTGACAGGCATAATATGCTCCCTGAGTTTGTGGTTCCATCGTAAATTGTGACTTTTATTATATACTGCAGGGCTTGTCAAGAAGATATCAGAGAACTCAG
>JAOZLU010000170.1 GCA_029934695.1 Desulfobacterales bacterium
TGCAAAATCGTCCGCCCTGCCAGCCTCCGAGGCTGAAAGCGGAAGCAGCCTGAAGGCAGCTTGCACCCGCAAGTCGTGCGGATAGCGGACGATTTGCAAAATCGTCCGCCCTGCCAGCCTCGGCATCAATGCCGAGGCTGAAAGCGGAAGCAGCCTGAAGGCAACTTGCACCCGCAAGTTCTCCGGTCTCCGTAATCAGTTCCGTGACATCCCACATATCCTGATGATCTTTCAGCACTCCATTGATTTCTCTGACATATTCGGTCATATCCGGCTGAAACTCCCTGATATTCAGACGCAGCGCGCCATGACCGATTTCGTCATTCCGCCATTCATTCAGTTTTCTGAGCAGGTCATACGCAGGGCATGCATGATGAACGTGCTACTTTTCACTCCCCGAGTTATTTATAGCTTTTAAGAATTTCTTCCAAAGAGGCGGCCTTGCTCCCCTGACCGATTGCAGCGAATTTCCATTCTTCATTATGACGGTAAATCTCAGCGACAATCAGAGATGTCTGACCGGCATATTCCTCTGTTAGATTGAAACGGGCCAATTCTTTGTTGTCTGCCAGATTCACAATGCGGATAAAGGCACTCTTTATCATCCCAAAATGCTGGTTGCGTTGCGTACATTTATAGATATTTACCACAAAAACAAGCTTTCGGATATCCTGGGGGACAGCGGATAAGTCCACCACTATCTGCTCATCATCTCCCTCACCTTCGCCGGTAAGATTGTCGCCTTTGTGAACAATGCTGCCGTCTATGCTGGATAAGCTTCCAAAATAGACGACGTTCTTTATTCCTCCCAACTTATCGGCCGCGTCCAGCATCAAGACTGAAGAGTCACAGTCTATTTGTGCGGAACTGCCATCTATCGGATCCCATCCGAGTCCTGCCACGACCTTTGATAATTCTTTGTTTTCCTTAGATAAGCTTATCCGCTGTCCTTTTTTTAAGCTGACACCCATATTTTTTCTCCTGTTTTATCCATATTTATAGAGAGCGGGCATTGCCCGCTGCAAATATCCTCTACTGCAAGCCTCCAAACGTCGCTCGGTTCAGCCTCCCAAAGTCGCTCTGTTCGGGTTGGCAAATCCGAACCGTAATCCGTAATGCAGGCGGGGGATTTGCCAATCCCCCGCGAGCATTTTAGGGGGGCCGCTAGCATACTGGGGCCGTTAACATTAATCCGTATCCAATCCGAAATTATTGCAAAGCGCACCCAGTCCGCCCTCGAATCCGCTTCCGATGGCATTGAATTTCCATTCACTGCCATGACGATACAACTCGCCCACAACAATCGCAGTTTCAACACTGAAATCCTCACTCAGATCATAGCGGATCAGTTCCTCATTCGATTCCTCGTTGACAATTCTGATAAAGGCGTTTGAAACCTGTCCGAAATTCTGACTTCTTTCGGACGCCTCATGAATCGTTGTCGTAAAGGCGATCTTGTGAATCTCCGGCGGAACCTTGTCCAGGGAAACTTTGACCTGTTCGTCATCACCTTCTCCTTCTCCTGTGAGATTGTCTCCCTGATGGGCGACGGATTGCGATGCGTGGACTTTGTTGTTATAGAAAATAAAATCGCCGTCACTCACAACCTTGCCGTTTTCTCTGAGCATAAAAACGCTCGAATCCAAGTCAAACGCATGATTCCCGTCATACTTGTTCGTGTCCCATCCCAATCCGATCAGCACCTTTTTCAGTCCTGGATTGGTTTTGGTCAAATCCACCTTTTGTCCTTTTTTTAAACTTACTGCCATGAATAAACCTCCTTAATGTTTAGAAATTGGGAATATCCAATTTCCGGTTACTTTGTGTTACTTTGTCTCGATGCCGTAATTATCGCACAGGGCCTCGAGCCCGCCTTTGAATCCTCTTCCGATAGCATTTATTCTCCATTCGCCTTTGTAGCGGTAGATTTCTGTCACCACAATTGCTGTCTCAACAGACAGGTGTTCGGCAAATGGATATGATAAAATTTCCTTTCCGGATGCCGCGTCAATGACACTCAGATACGCGTTTGAAATCTGTCCGAAATTTTGTCCCCTTTCATCGGCCTCGTCAATTGTCACCGTAATCGCCAGTGTCTGAATGTGGGACGGCGCACGGTTCAGATCAATCTGCACGGTTTCATTATAGTATTCTTTAACGCACAGACCATGATCCTCCTTGAGCATGATGCTCCCGCACCGGCTCCTCGGATTGTTGTAAAATATAAAATTTTCCTCCTGAGTTTTATTGGCCGCGTCCGTCATAAACAGGGATATATCAAGATCAAATTTCTGACTGCCCGCATGGTTCAAATCCCATTTCAAGGCGAGCAGCAGTTTTGAAATATCTGAAATTTTTTGATTCAGGCTTATCTTCTGTCCAGTTTTCATCACAAGAGAATCTGCTGTGTCTATGAGATATCCTCGGATGGGCTGGGTATTGGAAAAGGGTGATCCTAAAGCAATATGTCCTGTATGGATCACCTTTTCGCCCGTATCAACCTCCAGTTTTCCATATTGGCGCGGCTGAGGAATACGTTTTCCAACGTCTATCATCAAATCCATGTCTCTGCTTTCCTTAGAAAATTTAATCAATACTGAGTTTTATTCCTGATGGCCTTTCAGCAGGCTGGACAATGACAATTTCATCTGGACTATTAAATTCAAAGCAATAGGATTCACCGGATGTCTGTCCGATAAACGTCTTCCAACTGACATCCGTTTTGATGCTCGGATCACGGCCTGTCCAGCATATCACGGCATCCGGATCAACCATACAGGGGCTTTCCAGAATAATTGGATTCCCGTCAGTCGTGATAATCACCTGGGCTTTCTTTCCGGTGGCAGTCAGTTCCGAGGTGAACAGCCCTTTTTGTGATGCAACACCGCCGATGCCTATAAAACGAACCCCGTATTTGCAGTCTTCCGTAAATGCAAGCAAATTTTCACTTTCAACGCAGATGCTCTGCTTGGGCTGCAGTGTGATGACGCTGATATGTTTTGCCAGATCCGCCATATAATACACGCCGCTGCCCGTTACTTTCATTAACGGGATATTTTCTCCGGTAAACTTTCTTACTGCCAAATTCATTACGGATTTGAGAACTCCCTGCTCTCCACTCGGGCCTAACAGGGCTTTTTCCGCTTTGAAATCCCCTTTGTACGCCACCATAGCCCCCAGCTTGGAAAAAAAATATCCGTCTCCTTCGGCCACACATGTTACTTCCTGATGGACCCTGAACTCAAACATAAGCATTCTCCTAAGTGACTCACTGTAAGTTAATACTGATTATAACGGATGCGGAACCCTGTGAGCGTGCCCGTAAACTTGAACTTGAGCGTGAATCCTGACGTGAACATTCATTTACGATCACGTCCGAGTTCAAGTTTAAGTTCAAATTCAAGGCTCCCCTGAATCCGTTATGATCAGCTTCAGACTTGCGAGTTTTTTTGCTTTTTTTGCGAGTCCCGTCCCCGGAATCAGACTTCCGCCCGGACACGACTCACTCCGGACAATCTTTTTGTTAAAAGCTATAATAAAAAATTCGTCAGGCTGTTCAAGCCGTTTTTTTAAAAATAATATCACAAACAGATGAGATGTCAATATTGTTTTTAGATAAAATACCAGAAAATTTTATTTAATATCTGCTGAATTTCTCTTTTTTCTTGATTTCCATACTGTTATATGCTACTTTTTTGGCATGGAATTTATGACAAAATTGTGGCAGACAGAATAACAGGCAGGGGAAAACCGGTACATGCCTAACTCCCCATCAGCTAAGTCCTCCAAGCGATCATCTGGGATATCCTCCATTGCTTCCTCCAATTCTTCAATACACTTTTTCCGCCTGTTCTTCAGGTATTCACAGTTCAGTTTCAGTAAATCAATGGTGTAATCGGCATTTTCTGTTTGTGATCTGCTGAGGGAATGTGCAGGAACCACGCGGCCATTGCTCAAGTATCTGAAATACTCCTGACACCCGGGTGTCAGGCAGGAAACAAAACGACGATCATCATATTGGCTCTGTTTTGCATGTCCGCCGAATATGCTGTCCTGATCCATACCCTGCAACTCCTCAGAACTCAGCGCAGAGAGAACAATGTTATAATAATTGAATGTTTCCTCAGGGTAAAGTCCTTTCGGTTTCACATGCTCAATATGGGTTCCCCTTCCCTCTTCATCCGGTCGCAGTTCTGAATAAGCACAAAGCTCATACTGCTCGACATTAAGACGCTCGGACAACCGCCTCTTATGCTTAAAACGACTCCAACTGGATTCGGCTTTTTTTGCATTTTCCGGCGGTCTTTGGTTATTCAAATAATAAGGGATATTCTGTAATTTTCTGATATATCTCATCGGGTCAATATTCCCTTCAGTCGTTTCAGTCGTTCGACTGATCTTTTAATCCGCTTTAACTGTGAGTGATTCGGGCTGATATGCTCCTGCAATTTTTTTAACAGCGCTTTTGCCTCATCAGTATCATACTGCCTCTGATCCGCCAGTTCCGTCAGACGTTCCAGTTCCCGTTTCTCGGGCACAGGGGGCTGGGGATCAACTTTCATAACCGCCTGCAGAACATCATGGCTTTCCTCGGCATACGTTCCGGCATGAGGTCTTCCCGCGACATAGCGGTCGGCATTTCGGCCGAGAACATAAATCTGCTCCTTCCTCACTGTGGTTAATAGGCTGCATCGTGAGGCCCGAAAGTTAAGAAAATCACGGTTTCGTCAGGTGTCTTATCGCAATCCGGACACTTGAGAATCTCCTGATACCTGAGCCTGCACTCCTTGCAATAAACATAGATGATGATGAAGCTTTTCTTTACCGGACAACTGCTGAATCCGAGGAGATCGCCTTTCAGAGGTTCTCCGAATCCCATCGGAGCCTCAAGAAGATTGTCAATCTTTTTTCTGACGGCTTTTCTGATGTTTGAGTATCTTTTCAGATCCTTCTCAAATTCGGGCCTGAATATCATTTTTTCCATAAGTCATTCTCCGAAAATCTCTTCATAAGACAAACCCGCAACACCTTCCCGCATCCCCTGCCTTGCCTCATTTATCCTTTGCATAAGCCCGTCATTCGAGGTGATGACTTCACTGATGTCCTCAGTCATACACAACGCGTCTGCTCCGTCAGCAGTGATATCAATTTCAAGGGCTTCAAACATCTCAGGCGGCAATGCTGACAAACGGATATTCAGCTCGGTTTCCACTCTGGAAAGCAACTCGGGTTTCGCCAAATCCAGATGAAAATTGTAGTGAATCCACTCATCCCCTTTGTAGGTTCTGACAGAGAAATCAGCGGACTGAATACCGATCCCCTGTTCACGGATCAGATCGGACAAGACCCGGACAGCCTGTCCGATATCTTTGTCTGTGAGATGGTGCTGTTTCATAATTCCGGTCGCCTTTTCCAGGGATTCTGACAGAGGATGAGTTTTTCCCGTGTTCCCGTGCTTCTGAATGAGATGGTATGACTCGCTGATTTTTCCTGTGTGCAATGCTGACAGGATAGGTGTGTCCGGGACGTTTGAATCGTCGGAAAATGTCTCATGAATTTTTCGATCCTGAGATGTTTCTCCGATAATTCCGGGATAATTCTGCTTTGCAAGCCTTTTGTATTCTTCGGCATCCAGGATCACAACGGCCTGGTTTTTATTCCATATTACGGAAAATATCTCGTGGTTCCGGTTGACCCGGTCAAAAATTGTGCTGAGGTCGGTACTCAGTTCGTCAGCGGTGATCTGTTCCATCTGACACCTCCTTTTGATATGGTTGCTGCCGGGAGATCAGTCTCCCGGGTGAAAACGCAAGTTCATTTGTCGGGGAATCAGTTCCCCGCCCCGGGCTTCGGCGCAAGTACGCTGAAGGGCACTGCCAATTCAGCCACAGTGTTTAAAATCATCTCATTGCCTCATCCACAGCCTGTTTTGTCAGTTCAAATCTTTTTCGGACATTCTCTGTCCGATCAGCCTTAACCATGAAAAGGGTCGTGCTTTTGGTAAATTCCCTGTTTTTTCTCAAATTTTCAAATGCATCGGCTATTTTGTTCTTTTTTTCCCTGACTTTCCTGAACGGATAATCAGACAGGATAACCGAGAGGACATCAAAATAAGCCAGACTGATGTTGTATCTCTTCTGTTTTCAGGTCGGATTATGAGACTGTCAAGGGGGTGGTTGCCCAGAGTGTCAGTGCCTTCCTGAAATTCAATATTATTTTTCATGGTTATTTCCTCTTTGCATATCCTCCTCTTTTGCCGGGGAAGTCTTTTCTTGTTTGTGCGTCAGTCTGGCATATTCAGTCCTGAGTTTGTTGTTTTTCGGGTTTAGTTGATAAGGTTGTTATGAAAAAGTGTCTGCTTCTTCAAAACGGTTCAGTTTTCTCAGGGATGGGCAGTTCTTTCACGGGTTTTGAAATGCGGCATCAGTTCTGAAGATTTGAGAAAATCTTCCAAGGCGGTTTCAAAATTCGCTTTTTTCAAAATATCCTAACTCCGAGGCAGTCGTGATAGCGGTTTCTGGCCCTGCAAAAGTGACCATAATAGCAGTTTTGATACCTTACGCGTCATTTTCAGGCCATCGCGGTAAAGGTCTGGAACCGTATAGCGAACAATTTCATCGCCACTTTCTTCATAAACAGCGAACAGTCCCACCTCACGGGCCAGCGAAACCAGCTTGTCATGTTTTTGGAGTTCATCCGCTAATATCGGTGTGCGTCCGAGAGTTTTCAGCTTTTCCAGAAGCGGATTCAGCTCGCTGAACTCTTCCCTGAGTGCCCCGATGGCTTCCTCGGAAACTTTGGGCAGGCAGCGAATCAGCGCGCGGGGGCGAATGAATGTCTTCTGATAGGAGTTTCTCTTTTCCTCATCACGTTCCCATCGGATGGCTTCATGAAAAAGCTGCAACAGATGCCCGGGAGAGTGATTTCCGTTCGCATCTGTCAGACGATTCCATACCCATTTCCGTGTATAGGTTGTGCCCGATCCCCTCATTCGTTCACCGACAAGCACGTTCCATGCGGTATGAACACTCTCTTCTGACCAGGTGTCAACGTCAGTTCCCTCAACCCCTTGCAATACGTCATGCTCTCTGAAAGCGGGACTTCGCATCGCCTGCTTCAGCGGAACTTTCAGGAATTCTGTCTGATCCGACCACCGGAGCCGCACGGAACGCCCGTATAAATGGCTTTTGTTCTCGAAGCGGAGCTGTCGCCAAATATCTTCTCTTAAAAGAATCTTGAAACAAAGATTCTCCAAACCCTGTCCCAGGTCCGTCCAGGCACTAAAGAGACCTTCGATGCTACCTTTGCGACGGCCCCGTTCTTCTTCAGTGCTGCCAAACCCTGTGTCCAGCCCATCCAGAAGCAGGACAGTCTTATGATTCACCGCCCGGTCCATGGACTGAATCCACTCACCGAGGGACAATGCTGCACGACTGAAGGATGCGGAGACTTCAAATGCGTCAATGATACCGCCCTGGGACGAAATATCTCCCGCAACAATGTGATCTGGTCGAGGAACCCCTGATATGCCGTGTTGTTCCAGAGCAACACAGATATATAACATCCAGAAATGACGCCACTCCAGCCCGGTTTCGGATATAATCCTATCAATCTCCTTAAAGCCGTCGGCTGACAGGAGCCATGTTTTGCCGTTCCCAAGTCCGGCGGGTGCATGCACGATAACGGGCTGTGTGTCGGATGATTCGGTGCGTTCGGTGAGATAGCGGAATATCGCGGTTTTTCCGGTTCCCATTCTTCCGAGTACGAGCGGAATATCCGGTGACAGTGCGTCCCGAACATTCTCCGTTTGAACAAAATTCTGTATGAATTCTTCCTGCTGTTCCGCGGTTCCGACCGAGATTCGCAGCTCCCTCAGAACGAGCGGCTTCAGTTCTTTTGCTGATTCTTCAATCAATGTCTCTGTCCGGCTTGGAAGAAAACGTCTGATCCATTCGGCAACAGGTTCAAATGCGTGCCACATATCCCGGTCTGTCCCAACCCGGTCGCTTGTGGCCACACTTTCCTGATATGGAACGAAATGTGTGATCTCCTCGGCCGGAACAGGGGGCAGATCGTTGTTCTGACGCCGGATATTCAGAGCTTCCAGCCACTGGTCAATCCAATCCAGGGGACGTCTCCTGTATCGCTGAATGACTTCTTTTGACCTGCTGGCCGGGATCGGAGAGATGAGAAAACGGAATTCCGGTGCCACAGCCGTCTGTTCGGGAATCTGCCTTCCCGTCACTGTGCCAATGAGGCTGCGTGTCAGAAGCTCCGTGCCGTGCCTGGCCTGGGGATGGGGGAAGAACACAACAACGGCGATATCGTTAATATCAAAGAGCAGCGGACCGCTCAGGTCGGTGATGCCCGTGCGTGCGTCAAGAAGAATGATGTCAGGCAGGAACGGAAGACCGTTTTTCAAACCCTCTGAAAAGCGCCTGAGCGGATTTCGCTCCTCCCGGTACCACGCTGTCGGATCAATGAATCGCAGCTTCCGGGCGTAGTCCGCACTGAGCCGGCCTGCAGGGATTACAAAGAGGTTGTCGGAATCTGTCACGGGCAGGAGATGCCGCGCAAAATCCGGTGTCTCCCCCTGGTCGAGTGCCATCAGAAGTTCGACCACGCCCTGGTCATCCCGCACATCAGACTCGCACCCGAGAAGTTCCGGCAGGGCCGGAGCCTCCAGATCCATGTCAACACAGACCACCTTCTGGCGATGTGATGCCAGAATTCGGGCGGTATAAGCAAGCGCGGTGGATCTGCCCACCCCGCCGCGTAATGAGTAGAATGTGACGATAATCGGACGTTCAATGTCCTCATCCATATCTGACAGAACTCTCAGGCCGGGCGTTTCGGAAATCCCTGATCTTGCCAGGGATTCAGGCCAGAGCGGGAGATCCTCATGCTCAATATCGCCCGGCAGCGGTCCTGCCCACTCGGCTTCTTCCGGGGTCAGCAGTTCCACCCATTCTGTTGTCAGATCGTCGAGTCCGGCCAGGCTCATGCTCCTGCGATCCGTTTCGGAGATGCCTTCAAATGCGTGAGAAATGACAGCAATATTCCATCCGCCATAAGGGTCAGCCTGGACCGACACTTTGTCCACCTGCATTCCGGAGTTTTCCAGATTACGGACAATTTCGGCCTTGATCTCTTTACGGTTCATCATCTTCTCCTATTTTGTCTTTTTCGATTATTCTTACGCGCCTGGAGACGATTTATCTGCGCCTGAATCCATCCCACAATCTCCTTCGCGGCCCTGACCGCCTCATCGGAATTCGGCGTGTTCGGCGGGCAGTTTGTCTGATAGCGAAAGCCTGTCGTCCAGTGTTTAATGAAGAAAGACTTCGTTCCGGCAGTATCTTTCAGGTCACTGAGACGAAAACGCGCCTGGCTCCACAGACCTCTGAGATTGTGTCCTTCTCGACCGCTTGATGGACGACGAATACGTCTTTGCTGCATATATCCTTTGATGGCGCATTCAATGGCGTATCCTGCCATATATATCGGCCCGATTGATGCTGCCCGGGCTGGGAGCATGGCATCTGCGTCTTTGCCTCGTTCCCGTGCCACTTTCATCCATTCCTCCACTGAAGAAGGGTCGTTCATGGCTTATTCTTCCTTTCTGAGTTTCGGGTTTTCTGATTATAACGTGTTTGGGGGATTATCCCGGTTCATAAATTCCGCCATCAGCCTCCGGACAGCCTCACCGACGCGGAGACAACCCAATCCTTTCAGCAAATTCTTCTGCAAAAACAGAAAATTTCGCAGCCTGGTCCGTATGTGCATACGATGTCCTGAAAATCGGCTGCCCTTCCCGGGCCCCTTTCGGATAATATCTTGAATACGGTATTTCACTGGAAAAAACATGCCAGCCATTTTTGTCAGCCAATTTGCCAACCTCGGTTTTGGATTTCTTTTCTTCCGGTGTGCCGGTCACAGCATTAAAAACAATACCGCATAATTCTGCTACATGATCCTTATATTGTTCATGAAAATTTCGCATGGAATTAACCAGCAGAGAGAGAACGACTGTTGACAAATATTCCGGTCTCACCGGAACCAGAACATAATTGCTGGCAAGGTATGCGGCGGTGGTGAGAACAGATTCGGTTGGTGCGCAGTCAATCAGAATCAGATCATATCCGTCTTTTATTTCCGACAGGGTCTTTTGCAGCAGATATTCTTTCTGCCCGGGATTTCTCAGAGACAACGATAAATCCAGATCCGGTCGGGACGGTATCAGATCAATCTTCCCGCCGTGACGAATCCTCGCCACACTTCTTACTGACTCTCCTGGAATAATCTTCCGAGTTTTACCCGGGATTCCCATAAGCTGTTCAAATATTTCCCGGACAGCCGGTTTTTTGTCATTGATGATATTGGCATATTTATGAACACCAAGCAGATACAGACTCGCATTAACTTGGGGATCCAGATCAACCACGAGCACCTTTTTTCCCCAGTTATTGTATGCTGCAAAGTGCCAGGCAAGGTTTACAGCCACTGTTGATTTGCCTGTCCCGCCTTTATTGTTTATCAGAGATACAGTCTGTGTCATGTCAGCTTTCCTTGTTGTGATAATTGATTATTATCTTTTCAGCAATTTTTTTGATTAAACTTATGTATATTTCCAATTCTTCCGAGGAACCCTGAAATTCGGTTCTGAAAGGAAATGCTCTGTTGGAATGGGTACATTTGCAACGGTAATCATATATAATATCAGCAAGTTTTTGCAAATCGTTCAAATCGTCTTCTTTTTTAATTTTCTTCAGCTTTTTCAATATATTAGTTATATCTCTGTTGGATAAATAATATGCCTCTTTTCTCACCTGTCCTTTAAAATATTTATCCAAGACAATTCTTGTTTTTTCCCGGTCATTTTTAGACCTGCTGTATCTTTCAAAAATTTTGATCAGTTCTTCCATATTTTCATCTTTGTTCGTATTAAACCAGCTTGATTCAATTACTCGTCTTAAATCCTGTATTGTTTCACTTAAAAAGACTTCATCAAAAATGCATTCCAATACCTGATAAAATGCCAAATACTGAAATTCACTCGGAATCATTTGAATTGCTCTGTAATAGTATTGAATCAGATCCTTGTCATACCTTGATGGAAGTATTTTATTGTCAATCAGCTTTCCATGTTCGGATAAATCTTTTGATGAATGTTCCTCATCCTTTTTTACTGCACTAATATCTAACAGTTTTAAGTAAATATCTGTTTTGTATGATATTTCAAAAATTATACTTTTGGCAATGCCTGTTGCCTTATCTGAGTAATCTTCATCATCAAATCGAATTTTCAGAATCTTGTTAACATTGTATATTTTTAATGTAACCAGTTCTGACTGAGAATAATCAAAGTTCAGGGTATTATCTATGAATTCAAAAAACTGGTCTGAGATATATCCAACTTCATAGCTTATTATGTCGTCATCGAATTTACCTTCAATGATAAAATTGGAACGTACAAGACTGTCTGCAAAATCTGAGTCGGACAAACTAATCAAAAATTCTGTATGATTCTCATAATACAGGCAATAGCCTTTAGTGTATTTTATCTTTAGAAATTGGTTCACATCCTCAATGATATCTTCCGTATTTCGATTTTTGATTGAAAACGATTTGTCAAATCGGAATTCCGGATGGATGATAATAACGCAATCATCACGAATTTCTGGTGAGAGTTTGTCATTCAGGTCAAGCAATTTATTTTTCAATTCATCACTCATTTTATTTCTCCTTTTGCAAAAATATAATTCAAAGTCACAGGGTTTAAGCAAATCATCCAAAGTCGGCAGTTTTTCAGACATATCAGCCTCCGGGCAGGTCCGTAAGTCGGATTTCGACAAATGATCTCTTTTAAAATTTCTTTTGCCGGGGAAGTCTCTCCTTGTCTGTGCGTCAGTCTGGCGTATTCAGTCCCGAGTTTGTTGTTTTTCGGGTTTGGTTGATAAGCTTGTTCTGAAAA
>JAOZLU010000757.1 GCA_029934695.1 Desulfobacterales bacterium
AGCCAGCCCCCGCCGTGTCGGGTAGCCGGGGGCTGTTGCCAGCCCCAAGCCCCCTAAGAACCGTGCGTGCAAGTTTCCCCGCACACGGCTCAGGCAGCGATAAGACACCGTGAAGCACCCGCCGGCGGAAAATCCGCCGACTTCACGATACGGATTCGTATTCGGTTTACGGTTGCCCGTCCGCAGCGCCGTCACCTGTCGGCACGAAGGCCCGGTGTCTGTCCGTGCTGCCTGCGGCAAAACCTTTCCTCATCTTTCCCGTGATCCGCCACCTGTCGGAAGTCTGCGCCCTTTCGGGCTGCGGCATGACCGCTATCCCCATCATTACAATGCGGCTTTCGCTTTCTCCGACATCCTTTACCCGCACTCCCTTCGGTACACCTTGCGGCTCCCTACCTCTCTGCGGAGGAGGAATACGGGCTTACCGTGTTCCGCCGATTTAATAGATTCAGATGACTTAGGATCTGCCAATCCGCCGGGGGAATCGCAGGCTGTGCGGAACGAAAGCGGAGCGTTCCGACCCGTACCCCTCACCTTTTGGTCCGAGCCTGTCAGCGCCTTTGGCTCGTCTTCGTTGACGACAGTTAAAGCAGTTCACATATGTTATCCTTATCATCTCTTCTCAGCTCCCGCTCCGGCCTGGCACTGCCAGAGTTGAACTCCCCTCACGGTTCGTTCTCCTGAATCTTGCGATTCAAGGGATTCATTGTCCCCCGGGCTCTCGCACAAACCCGTTACCGGGAATGCACGCCGGGGTAAGAAACTTCCGACAGCACGGAAGGTTGAATTACCGTCTCAGACGGTATCAACAATTAAATCAGCGACTTTACACGTCGCACCCGCTCAAACGATTGGTTATATTTTTTTTTACGATTTGCGACTTGCCCGAACCACAGCCTTTTTGTTGCCACAGTCAGTATTCAGAACATACGCTTTCTTCCTATATCGCTCTTTTTGACCCCGAAAAGGGCGATATAGGCACTGTTTTAAGCTAAAATAAGCAAACAATTCTTTTAATATCAAGCACTTACCACGGCCCGACCCCGTACCCCACCTCATTTCAACGAGCCTCATTTCAGCTTCCTCAACACGTCGTGAGTCTTCAGATATGCAAAGCCATCCTATATGAATATGACGAACGGGGTCTGTTTCCCGGCTTCTTTCTTTGATAAGAGATTCGAGTTCCGATATGTTATTCTTGTATTCGGCAACCTCTAATCCTCTGGTATCAAGAATTGTGACAGGAACATCCTTTTTTGTAATTTCTCTGGTCTATTGTGTGACAGGCTTTCCTTGACCAGTTTCAGCCAGATTACCTTGAAATATTGAATTTATCAAGGTGCTTTTCCCAACGCCCGTTTTTCCGGCGATCAAAATATTTGCCATGCCACGTCTCTTTAAAGCTTCATCCATAGCATTTTTGATTTCCTGAATTAAATCAGAGTCAAATTGCATATTGCCATCCTAAATATTGAAAGAGTTATTTTTGATTCGGCATAGATATGCTTAACCATTTTTTAAGTTTCACGTTTTTTTAATATTAGTTCGCCTTCGACAACAGCGTTATCTTTAAGTTTAGCAATCCTACGCCCAATTATCTCATAATTTCCATATAAACCCCAAAACGAATCAAGACCAAGTTTAAAAACAAGATATGCAACTGCCGCTGCTGTAGATGCTGCAACGGTACCGGCAAGCCAGCCTAGCGGATTCCACCACATAGCAGTCGCAACGCCGGCACCAACCAAAGCCACTACAATTGTGGCTTTTGACGCTGCTTTAACATTTAATGTATGTTTCGCGACCTCTTGATCTGTTATGCTGATACATTGCGCTCCATTTTCAATAGCTTGTTTTAATTCTTCCCTCGTATTTACATGATAAATATCTGCCATTATACTTTATTTCCTCTTATCTATTCAGTAGCACCTAACGATTGAATTCAGCGGCGGCGGGGGATTTGGCGAACACATCAATTAAAGACACACCCCCGCCGTCCGCTGCAATGATTGGTTAGGCGGTTTTTGAGCTCATCTTATGATTGCCAATAAGCCATCTTCCCTGAAACGCACGTCTTGCAGCCCATCCGACATCTTTTACATACCAACCGTTAACTGAGCCGCCGACGATAGCACCTATTGCGGGAATTGCCTGTAACGCTTTTCGTTTAGTTAAATTGACCCCGAGTTCCTTTGCCAAATTTTTTACACTGATAATAGCTCCCTCTTTGCTAAGTTGCTGTTGAGCCGCTTTTTCAGCCATGGCTTTCCAAGTCTGTTTTGCTATTGCCACTTCAATGCTTCTGAGCGTGGTGAGAGCAGCCACCTTTTCACTTACTGTATTGGCTCCCGATGCGGCAAGAATACCCAACACAAACTGTTTATCTATTTCGCTTACACATTCGTATCCGTAACAAAGTCCTATTTTATGCACCGTTCTCAGGGCTAAAGTGACAATGGCAGGAATATCAACGGTAAGCCCTACAATTCCGGTCGCACCGGTTGCCGCCCCTTCAGCCGTTGCTATTCCGATAGCCCAATTATGGATTTCATTTGCCAGCCTGTCAGACAACGATAAATATCTGTTCTGTAGATCAGATATTGCTGATATGTCGGCGGATTTGATAATATCATTTTGGTCTGCGAACCATTCTGCGGCGGCATTTGCCCCGTCAATCACGCCTTTAAAAGCGGCTTGCGGAATTATTAGCTGGACAAGCCATGCTACCGGAGCCGTAACTACTCCGAAAGTTTTGCTGACAACTCCGGGTTCTTCCCTTTCCCATGCTTTTATAGCTTTTACTTGCTCTTGTTCATATTTATTCAATGCCATTATTCAACCGCCTATCTTTTACTTGCTCTTGTTCATATTTATTCAATGCCATTATTCAACCGCCTAATCATCAGGATGAGCGGCACCCCCGAAGGGGGTGTCCGCTCCATCCAGGGGTTGTAGAGTGCGAAGCATCTCTACAACCAGCAATTATACAGTTTCCGTATATCTGCCGGAAAAATATTATGCCCGC
>JAOZLU010000171.1 GCA_029934695.1 Desulfobacterales bacterium
AATATCAAGCCCTGCTGTTATTTATTATTGACACACCGTTATTTTTATCCTATATTTTCTGAATTACCTGACAGTCATGTTCTCCTAACCTTTTGAAACTGCTGGTACCGATATTTTTCGAAACAGCACTTGACATTCATTAATTTCAGCAGGTTATAGATGTATTTTGAACTTTTTGCTGTTGAGTGAATTATATGAAATTATGGGTGTGTCCCACCCATCATGTCATTCCGCTCATAACCGGGGGACATTTCCGGCTCTGGAATCAGTAATGACGGCAACGGTGGATTCCGGGTCGGAACTGACAGGCGGTGGGACACACCCGAAATTATAGCATTCGGAGTTCAAAAACAGGGCTGAGTGGAATTTTTGTGTTCCCCGGCATCGGGGGCAAAAATTCCGTTCCGTTCCGCTCCACTCCATTTTTGCACTCCTGAGCAGATTTTTTTGACAAATAAGCGATTTACGGAGGAGTTTATGATAGGAAAAAAATGCGATTATAAAGAAGATGCCGAGCGGTTTACGGCTGTCTTTGATACAAACCTTGGCGTTTTTGAAGCTGAACTTTATGCAAAAGAGTGTCCTGAAACGGTATGGAATTTTATCAACCTTGCAGAGGGCAGACAGGATACGGAAAAAGGAGGGAATTTTTATGACGGCCTGATTTTTCACCGGGTAATTAAGGATTTTATGATTCAGGGTGGCTGTCCCCTCGGAACCGGAACCGGGGGACCGGGATACAAGTTCAAAGACGAATTTGATTCATCCTTGAAACATGACAGCGAAGGCATCCTTTCCATGGCCAACGCCGGACCGGGGACGAATGGAAGCCAGTTTTTTGTCACTCTTGCGCCGACACCTCATTTGAATAACAACCATTCGGTTTTTGGAAAAGTGATCAAAGGAGCAGATGTGGTGAAAAAAATCGGCCTGACAAAAACAGATCCCGGGGACAAGCCATCGGAGCCTGTGGTGATGAACAAGGTTACGATTCAACGATAGAATTTAGGAATCTGGGGATTCAGGAATTTGGAGATTCACAGCTCCGTTCCTTAATCCCTCAATTCAACAGATTAAGGACTTTATTATGGAATGCCCGAAATGTGAAAGTACAGAGAGTCAGGTGACTGATTCAAAACTGATGAAAGATGAAAACATCATCCGTCGTCGTCGGAAATGTCTTGCCTGTTCAAACAGATTTACGACGTATGAGGCAACCGAAGATCATTTGCTGTCGCTTCTGATACAGGGAGATGCCAGGCGCGATGCAAGAGACAATTTGAGTACAATGTTGCTATTCATAGCAAAAACATTAGATTCTCTGTCTGATGAAACGGAAAAGCTCAACGCAAAAATGGACAGGCCCGAAAAGAGCCAACCCGAAAAGAGCCAAGACGAAAAGAGCCAAGCCAAAAAGAGCCAAGTCAAAAAGAGCCAACCCGAAAAGAAAATTAAAGAAACGCCCATAAAGAAGGTGAAACCCGCGGAAAAACCTGCCAGGAAAAGAGTGATCAGCCGTAAAACAGCTGGATCAACAGGTTCGGAGACGGTCCTCGGGATTATCAAAAAGCACAAGAAAGGGATTGATGTCTCACAACTGAAGGCCAAGACCGGATTTAATGACAAAAAGATTCGGAACATTGTACATCGCGCGTCCAAGCAGGGCAAAATCAAAAGGATCGGCAGAGGTCTTTATGTGATGGCATAAGGGACCCGCATTACCTCATGAAAATTCGCAAAGGAGTGCAAAAATTAAGCGAAGCGGTTTTTTGCATCCCGCACAGGCGGGATAATGCGTTTTTTCCGAGTTCCTAATTGGAATGAGGATTTCACAATACATTAAGGGATAATCTGCCCCTGATCTCGTTCCCACGCGTGGGAACGAGGAGGGGGAAATCCCTGAAACAAACAGAAGGAGAATTGCAGGAATGGCAGAGTTTGCATATCAGGAGATGTTCCCTCTGGGAGAAGACAAAACAGAATACCGCCTTTTGACAAAAGAGCATGTTTTTCCGGAATCGTTCGGAAGCGAGGAATTTTTGAAAATTTCTCCCGAGGGGCTTACGCTTCTTGCCGAACAGGCGTTCAAAGATGTGTCGCACCTGCTGAGGCCCTCACATCTCAAGTTGCTGGCGGAGATTTCTGATGATTCGGAAAGTTCCGAAAACGACAAATATGTCGCACTTGAAATGCTGAAAAATGCGGTGATCGCAGCTGAGAGTGAGTTTCCTATGTGCCAGGATACCGGCACGGCGATTATTATGGGCAAAAAAGGACAGCGTGTCCGGACCGGTTTTTCCGATGAAGCAATGATTGCAAAAGGTGTTTTCAACGCTTACACAAAAAATAATCTGCGATATTCCCAAAATGCGCCCCTGACCATGTATGAGGAAAAGAACACAGGCTGTAATCTTCCCGCACAGATTGAACTCTACGCGACCGAGGGAGATGCATATAAATTTCTTTTTATGGCAAAGGGAGGCGGATCTGCAAACAAGACCTATCTTTATCAGGAAACCAGAGCACTGCTGACACCTGAAACACTGCTGGAATTTGCGAAAGCAAAGATGAAAACGCTCGGCACGGCAGCGTGTCCGCCCTATCATCTTGCTTTCGTGGTCGGCGGCACTTCTGCTGAAATGACCCTCAAGACCGTCAAACTGGCTTCGGCAAAATACTTGGATGATCTTCCCACAAAAGGAAATGAACTCGGACACGCGTTCAGAGATGTGGAACTTGAAGCTGAACTGCTGAAAATATCGCGTGATCTCGGGCTCGGGGCCCAGTTCGGAGGGAAGCATTTCTGTCTGGATACCCGGGTCATACGCCTGCCGAGACATGGCGCATCCTGTCCGGTCGGGATTGGCGTGAGTTGCAGCGCGGACAGGAATGTCAAGGCGAAAATAACCAAAGACGGCATTTTTCTGGAAAAGCTTGAAACCGACCCTGCAAAATACTTGCCGGAAGCAAAGGGAAGCGATGAGGGGGCTGTCCGTATTGACCTGAACAGGCCAATGGATGATATCCGGGCGACCCTGAGCAAGTATCCGATTGCCACCCGCCTGCTGCTGACCGGGAAAATTGTGGTGGGAAGAGATATCGCCCACGCCAAACTCAAGGAGCGAATGGACAGGGGGGAAGACCTTCCCCAATATCTGAAGGATCATATCATCTATTACGCAGGCCCGGCAAAAACCCCGGAAGGGTATCCTTCAGGGTCCTTTGGCCCCACAACTGCCGGACGTATGGATTCTTATGTGCCGCTGTTCCAGGAACACGGCGGCTCCATGGTCATGCTGGCAAAGGGAAACCGCTCAAAAATCGTTACCGAATCATGCCGGAAATATGGCGGATTTTATCTCGGTTCCATTGGCGGGCCCGCGGCCAGATTGGGGAAAGAGTGCATCACGAATATTGAAACACTTGAATATTCTGAGCTGGGTATGGAAGCCATATTCATGATCACCGTGAAGGATTTTCCGGCTTTCATTATCGTGGACGACAAGGGGAATGATTTTTTTGAAGGGTTGTTGTAAAAAATAAGACCTCCTAAAAAATAAGACCTCCGAGGTTTTAAAAACCTCGGAGGTCTGAGGTAAATAATAATGACAAATCTTCTTGAACAGGCATTTGAAAAAGCTTCAGAATTGCCACAGACAGAGCAGAACATACTTGGTAAATGGTTGCTTGAGGAACTTGCATCTGAAAAAAAATGGAACAGGCTTTTTGCCAACTCACAGGATTTATTAGGCCAGCTTGCAGATGAAGCTCTTGCGGAATTTGAACAGGGTAAAACAGAATTGCTGGAACCTGAGAAGCTGTGATTATTTCCCATACGACAGAACAATTTCGCAAATCATTTGTAAAACTGCCGGAAAATATAAAAAACAGACAAGAAATGCTTATAAACAATTCCGTGAGGACCCTTATCATCCGAGTCTTCATTTCAAGAAAGTTCATCAGGAAAAGCCTGTTTATTCCGCCAGAATCAGCGATAATTACAGGACTGTCGGAGCAAAGAAAGGAAACACGCTTATCTGGTTCTGGATAGGTCCGCATTCTGAATATGAGAGGCTGTTATATCGTTTATAAAAAAGCCTGCCCCGACATTGTCGGCGGACGAACGGGGTGATCAGAGTGCAAAGCTTTGCTTTGTGTGTGCCTGGACAAAAGTATGAAACTGAACAATTTTTCTGATTATAACGGTTTTAGGGGAGGCCCGTGAACGTGAACCCCCCCCCGTGCATGTTCCGTTCACGGGCACGGGGGATCCCCTATAATCCGTTATAATCAGCAATTTTTTAATTGATTTTAAAAATTTAACAACCATGAAGGAGTCAATACATGGCAAAAGAAATGAAAACAATTGACGGCAACACTGCCGCCGCGCATGTGGCGTATGCCATGAGCGACGTGGCCGCGCTCTACCCCATCACCCCGTCCTCCCCCATCGGAGAGAGTGCGGACGAATGGGCGGCTGCCGGCCTCAAAAACATATTCGGACAGATCATGACCGTCCGCCAGCTTCAGTCCGAGGCCGGGGCAGCGGCAGCGGTTCACGGTTCTCTCGCCGCTGGTGCGCTGACCAGCAGTTTCACCGCATCCCAGGGGCTGCTTCTGATGATCCCCAACATGTACAAAATGGCCGGAGAACTTCTTCCCGCGGTTCTGCACGTCACGGCCCGGGCCGTTGCCGCACATGCCCTCTCAATCTTCGGCGATCATCAGGACGTGATGGCGGTCCGTCAGACCGGATTCTCGCTTCTGGCATCAGCCTCTGTCCAGGAAGCCATGGACATGGCACTGATCTCACATCTCTCGGCAATCGGAGCGAGCGTTCCGTTTCTCCATTTCTTTGACGGCTTCCGCACCTCCCATGAGATCCAGAAAATTGAAATGATCAGCTATGAGGACATGGCAAAACTGGCTGACTGGGACGCGATAGCGAAATTCCGTGCCAGGGGCGCAAATCCGGAACGACCTGAAATCCGTGGCACAGCTCAGAATCCGGATGTGTATTTTCAAGGCCGGGAGGCGGCGAATTCTTACTATCTCAAAGTCCCAGGGATCGTCAGCGACTACATGAAAAAGGTTGGAGATCTCACCGGACGCAGTTACAAGCTCTTCGACTATGTGGGAGCACCCAATGCGGAAAACGTCATTATTTCAATGGGGTCTTCGTGCGAAACTATTGAGGAGGTTGTCAATTATCAGGTCGGAAACGGGGAAAAGGTCGGGCTGATCAAGGTCCGTCTCTACCGCCCCTTCTCCGCGGAGGCGTTTCTCAGTGTCATTCCTGAGACAGCAAAAGCCCTTTCGGTTCTTGACCGGACCAAGGAGCCGGGTGCGCTCGGAGATCCGCTTTACACGGATGTCTGCACCGCACTGATGGAGAGCGGCAGGATGATGAAGCTTGTCAACGGCCGGTACGGGCTGGGGTCCAAGGAGTTCAATCCCCCCATGGTGAAGGCGGTCTTTGACAATATGGGGTTGTCAGTTCCCAAGAAACATTTCACGGTGGGAATCACGGACGACGTGACCAACACCTCCCTGGAAACGGAAACCGGCTTTGACACGGCCCCTCAGGGAACAGTGCGGTGCAAGTTCTGGGGCCTGGGAGCGGATGGAACTGTGGGCGCGAACAAGAGTGCTATCAAGATCATCGGGGACAACACCGATATGTACGCTCAGGCATACTTTGCCTACGACTCCAAGAAGTCGGGCGGCGTGACCATATCCCATCTCCGTTTTGGCAAGACTCCCATTCAGTCCACCTATCTGCTTGTCTCAGCCGACTACATCGCCTGCCACAATCCTAGCTATGTGGACACCTACGACGTGCTTGAGGGGATCAGGGAGGGGGGAACCTTTGTGATCAACTCTCCCTGGTCGGAAGAGGAGATGGAGTCAAAGCTTCCCGCGGCCATGCGCAGGACCATTGCTGAGAAGAAGCTGAAATTCTACACCATTGACGCAGTGAAGATTGCCGGCGATGTGGGCCTCGGGGGCAGGATCAACATGATCATGCAGACCGCCTTCTTCAATCTGGCAAATGTCATTCCTGTGGAGGAAGCAGTAGCGTATCTCAAGGGCGAGATAAAGAAGCTGTTCGGCAAAAAAGGCGACAAGATTGTCAATATGAATGTGGACGCGGTGGACAGGACCCTTGACAGGCTGGTGGAAGTCAGCTATCCTGATTCCTGGGCAGAGGCGAGTGACAGCACGGAGGCCGCCAAAGACGAGCCGGAATTTGTGAGAGATGTCCTGCGTCCCATGGTGGCCCAGCAGGGAGACAAACTCCCGGTGAGCAAGTTCCGTCCGGACGGCATCTTCCCGGTGGCGACAACCCAGTACGAGAAACGGGGCGTGGCCATCAGCGTGCCGGAATGGGTCGCGGACAACTGCATCCAGTGCAACCAGTGCGCCATGGTCTGCCCCCATGCCGCAATCCGTCCCTTCCTCCTGACCGACAGCGAAACATCAGATACGCCAGCGGGGTTTGATACAAAGAAGGCTGTGGGCAAGGAGCTTAAAGGGTATCATTTCCGCATGCAGATCAGCCCTCTGGACTGCATGGGCTGCGGCAACTGTGCGGACATCTGCCCGGCCAAAAAACCGGCCCTGCTGATGAAGCCCCTTGAGACCCAGAGGGACCAGGCTGCGAACTATGATTTTGCCCTCACCCTGCCGGTGCGGGATGATCTGGCGAAGCGGAATACCGTCAAAGGCAGCCAGTTCTGCCAGCCGCTTCTGGAGTTCTCAGGCGCATGTGCGGGATGCGGCGAGACACCTTACACAAAGCTTCTCACCCAGCTCTTTGGCGAGCGGATGGTCATTGGAAACGCCACCGGCTGCACTTCCATCTGGGGCGGCTCGGCACCGGCCATTCCCTACTGTGTGAATAAAGACGGTTTCGGGCCGACTTGGGGCAACTCCCTGTTTGAGGACCCTGCGGAGTTCACTTACGGAATGTTTCTGGGCCATCTCCAGCAGCGCAAAAGACTGGAAGACCTGACACGGGAGGCGGTGCAGAAGGATATTTTGCAGGAAGTCAAAGATGCCATGCAGGGCTGGCTGGACAACATCAATGATCCGGAAGGCTCAAGAAAATACGGCGATCAGTTGAAAGAAATGCTGCTTTCGTACAAGGAAGATGAGGTGATAAGCGAAATGGCAAGCCTCTCCAAGCTGTTTGCCAAGAAGTCCTACTGGATATTTGCGGGAGACGGGGCCGCGTACGACATTGCCTACGGCGGCATTGACCACGTCCTGGCCTCGGGCGAGAATATCAACGTCATGGTGTATGACACCGAGGTCTATTCCAACACCGGCGGGCAGTCCTCCAAAGCCACGCCCACCGGCTCGGTCGCCAAGTTCGCCGCGTCGGGCAAGAAGACCGGCAAGAAGAACATGGGCGGCATGGCCATGACCTACGGATATGTCTATGTGGCGAATGTGGGCATGGGTGCGAACAAGCAGCAGACGATGAAGGCCTTCATTGAGGCTGAGGCTTATGACGGGCCGTCCCTGATCATGGCTTATTCGCCTTGCATCAACCACGGCATAAGGAAGGGCATGGGCAAGAGTCAGGAGGAGACAAAGCTGGCGGTCCAGTGCGGATACTGGCCCCTGTACCGTTACAATCCGACTCTGAAAGCCGAGGGGAAGAATCCGTTTGTCCTTGACTCCAAGGCGCCGGACGGAAGCCTGCAGGAGTTTCTGTCGGGCGAGGTGCGGTATGCCTCACTGGAGAAGGCGTTTCCGGAAGAGTCGAAAAAACTGCGGACGGTTCTTGAAGAGGAATACAGCGTCCGTTATGAGACATTGAAGAAGATGGCGGAAGATACGACGGAGAAACCTGCTGAAGCGGAAAAATCTCCCAAAGCGGATATGGATGCCTCCACTGCTGAACATTCTCAGGCAGATGGATGATGCTTGTGATGACAGGCGGGGATAAACGGAAATTCAGTAAAACCGGGTTTTTCAAAGGATTCGGTTTTATCTGATTTTTAATTGAAAATTTAATGGGGAAAAAAGGCCGTTTGCTTTGACAGACGGCCTTTTTTTATCTTGATATTATAAATTTTATTGTGTAATAAAAGGCAATTGATGAATCAGACCAGAAAGGAAATGCAGATGCAAATTTACCTCAAAGAAAAAATCGGAAACCCGGACCTGTTTATCGGCAGAAAAAAGGAACTGGCCAAATATCTCAGATGGATCGGAGACATTAAAAAGGAAATTTCCAGCAGCATGGCAATCCTGTCCCGGAGAAAAACAGGAAAAACCGCCCTGCTGCAACGATTGTACAACCTGACCTTTCACAAAAACGACGGTGTCATTCCGTTTTACTATGAAGTCAGGGAGGGAAAGAAATGGGCAATTGACTTCTGCAAAGATTTTTATCTCACCTTTATTTATCAGTACATCGCCTTTAAAACCCGGAAACCGGAATATCTGGCTGTTTCCGAAGCTGACAAGTCAGATTTTTCCAAAGCCATTGAGATTGTCAGAAAAGAAGGGCTGGATTATCTTGAGGACTCTCTCAGGGGAATCGAATCAGAAATAAGGCGGGAAAGCCCCGACTATCTGTGGATGCTGGTCAGGGAAGCCCCCCTGAACCTTGCAACCCGTCGTAATGAATTCATAATCCAGATCATTGATGAATTCCAGTTCTTAAACAGTGAGATATATCGGGACAGGGAAACAATCCTCCGGATTGATGATTTTGCAGCCGGATATCTGAGCACAGCCGAATACAAAAACGCCCCGCTGCTGGTATCCGGAAGCTGGGTGGGCTGGCTGATGCATGATCTGACCATGATGCTCCCGGGAAGATTCATTCTGGACGAACTTGAGAACATGCCCGCTGACGAGGCCGCCGAAACCATATTCAGGTATTCACAGCTGTTCGGCATTCCGGTGACAGAGGAAACTGCATATATGATCGCAGAACTCAGCGAGGGCAATCCGTTTTATATCAGTTCTCTTTTCAAATCCCAGTGCCCGGACAAAGACCTGTCTGCCGAAGAAGGACTGCTGCACATCCTGGAATTTGAAACTCTGGACAAAAGAGGGATTATCAGAAACACATGGATGGAATATGTGAATTCCGCTTTTTCAAAGGTGAATGAAAAATATGCCAAACACATCGTGCTATATCTGAGCAGACACAGGGACAGGCAGGTCACAAGGAAAGAGCTGCGGGACAGGCTGGTTCCGGACATGGATGATGACAAACTGGAAAAAAAGCTTAAGGCGCTTGCGAAAAGCGACATTATCAACCAGGGACAGACCAATTTTGATTACCAGGGTGTCCGGGACAACATCTTTGACAAGGTGTTCCGGGGAGTTTACCAGAAGGAAATCGAAGCATTTGATGTGAAGGAAATCACCCGCGAATACAGGCAGATGCTTGGGGAGTATAAAAAAAGGTACTGGAAACTGCTCGGAAAACTGAGCCAGGTGAAAGGGGCGTATGCTGAATTTCTGATAATAAACCAGCTCAGATACAAGACTCGTCAGAGCAATGCCCGGTTCCGATCTGCAACTGAGAACCTTCCGCACGATTTTCAGTTTGCGGAATATGAAAGCGTATGGTGTTACCATGCTTTTCCGTTACATAAGCGTGAGCTTAAAATTGATATTTTTGCCAGGGCCGGAGAGAATGAATATTCTGTCATAGCTGAAGTTAAGAACCGGGAGAGAAACAGGTTTTCAAAAAGCGAGGCTGTCAAATTTCTGAAAAAGACGGAAGAACTGAAAGAGATCGAACAGGTTGAAAAAGCGGTTAACTTTGTCTTTTCGCTTAACGGATTTACAAAAGGAGCTGTTGATTTCTTCAAAAAGCACGGGATCGCCTGGAGCAATGATGATTGCTGGCTGGGTGAATAAATGAGGCGCGGAAAAACGGCGGCCCGCCCAGAAAGCTCCCGCGGGATTGGCAAATCCGGCGGCTCCGGCTCATCCGAAACGCACCGGCCTCGCCCAGAAAGCTCCCGTCGGATTGGCAAATCCGGCGGATCCGGTTCTGCGTTCATGAATCCGGGTTCATCAGGGTCGTGTTTCATTTTGCTCACACTCAAAGCATAATTTGAGGCTTCCTCAAATTACAGTTTAAACCGTTTAACAATTTTTGAAAGTGCGGATGCCATTTCTGAGAGTTTCTTTGACGAGTCGTTTGCCCGGGCAGCATCATTGGCTGTCTGTTTTGATACAGCACTGATATCGTGTATATTTCTTGAGATATCCTGCACCCCTTTTGCTACCTGGTCGGAAGACATGGCAACATCCCGGATACCCCCCGCCAGTTCATCCACATTTCGCGCCACATTGGATGCGACCTTTGAGGTTTCATCTGTTGACATGGCAATCTCTTCGACCATATCCGCGGATTCGCTCGCATTATCTGCGACATTTCTCACTGAAACGGCGTTATTTGCCACAGATTTTGAAATTTCAGTTGCCGAAAGAGTCTGCTCCTCTATTGACAAAGTAATGGTTTCATTGATACCGGCAACTTCATTGATAATATCATTCACCTCTCCAATTGTGCGAACTGCTTCATCAGTACTCTCCTGAATATGTTCTATCTGCTCTGCGATTTCCTCGGTTGCCTCTGCGGACTGTCTGGCCAGGGCCTTGATTTCACCCGCCACCACTGCAAATCCCTTGCCGGCTTCACCTGCCCTTGCGGCTTCGATGGTGGCATTCAACGCCAGCATGTTGGTCTGGTCTGCAATATCTTTAATCATCCCTATGATTTTACCTATCTGTTTTGAAGAGAAAACCAGTGCGGCCATTTTCATATTGATCTCTTCGGTGCGCTGACTGGCGTTCCGTGATATATGATTGGCCTGGTTGGTATGTTTTGCCACCTTGTTTAACGACAGGGTCACCCTCTCCAATGTTTCAGCAACGCTGTTTGTCTCCACCGACATCCGTTCACCCGAATCTGCCATCCGCTTTACATTGCCGGCAGTTTTCTGGGCCAGACCTGACACTTCATTGAATACTGAGGACATTTCCTCTGTCATGGCGGCAATATTTGATACAGAGGCATTGGCTTGTTCCGCGCCTGAAGCCACGGCCGCGACGCTTGAGGTGACTTCCTCCGAGGCAGCGGCCACAGTTCCTGCTTTCAAGTTTGTTTTTTCGGAAGATAACGCCATCTGCGTGGAAAGCGATGCCAGTTCTTCAGACGCTTCTGAGAGACTGTTCGTGTTATGGGCGATCTCCAGCATAATATCCCTGAGTTTTTCAATAAAAAGATTAAAACACGCTGCCAATTCCCCAATCTCGTCTTTTGATTTTATCTCAAGCCGTTGGCTCAGGTCTCCCTCTCCTTGGGCAATATTCCTTAATCCTCTGGTGACTTCGGATACAGGTTTTACGAGAAAAAAATGGAGTACAGCGGAAAGAAGGGCGACGAAGCACAGACTCATCAGTATGATCTTGATCAGAACATTGATGATTAAGTTTTTAAGCAATTCTTCTATAAACCGGGTTGTGAAATAAATATCAACCGCTCCGACGAGAATTCCTTCTTGGACAATATTTTCGTGTTCAATGATAAAGTCACCGGAAATATTTCCTTCGGATTCGACGACCTGCCATTTGTCATCCCTTTCATTAGCCAAAAAAACCGTTTTACGGTCAGATTCCTTGATGACAACCGCATATATACTTTTCTCCATCATCTCCAATTCGACAAGTTCCAGGGTGAGTTCCTTATCCAGAAACCAGAGCGGCTTCTGCAAACTGTTGGCCAGACGCTTTGAAATCGGATGAACACTCTCACGGAAGTAAGTTTTCAGGCGACGGCTTTCATTGATATAGTCATAAATGCTGAATCCGGTTGCCACAAATATTGAAGCAAGAATCACGATCAAAGAAATCGTACTCATTTTTCGTTTGCCAGTTTTTTGTTCCATCATTCCTCCTCGAAACTTGATGTT
>JAOZLU010000172.1 GCA_029934695.1 Desulfobacterales bacterium
TGGCCCGGATCTATGGAATAGATTTTATGGATTATTTCCCGCGCCGGGAACTTGGCATCATTCAATACAGGCAGAAAGATTGGGGCAGTGCAATTGAAAAACTGGAAACATCTCTGGGGCTTGATATAGATAACGAGGGCTTCCAGATATTTTACCCGGAAAAGGGAACTGAAACCGACAGGGCGAAAATCTATCTGGACATGGCAAGAAACAAGTCTGTCAAATTTGATGAAACGCCGCCCTTAATAAAGGATGTATTTATCAGAAGAACCTCCAATTTAAAGGAACTCAATGAAAAATTTGGTTTAGATCAGAATTCACCCATCATTAATGACTTCTCTGTAGTCCTCAGCGGCATTGCCGAAGATGAAGATTTTGTCCGTCACATCACGATCCGTGTGATCAGAGAGAAGGATGCAAAGGTTCTCTTTCAGAATGACGTTCCTGTCAGTGTTTCAGCCAAAAAAATCCCCTTTATGATGACCATTCCCCTTGGTCACGGTGAAAATAAGATTGTGATCAAGGCTGTCAATCTGGCAGGCTATTTCTCTCAAGAAGCTGTTCACCTGTATGACAAATATCAGACGGAAAAAATTTATGCTGTCCATGTGGATCGTGAGGGTCCCACCATCGGCCCTGATGATTCCGGGGATATCTATGCTCTTGACGATTCAAAGCTTGCAAAAATAATCCTTGATAATAAGAAATTCTTATCAGACGATCTGAATGCTGAAGGGCTTCTTCGCAAGTTCCGACCGGAAAGCCGGGAAGAGACAACTGTAAAAACAACTGTGGAGGACAATGTGGGAAATATGACAGAAGCCAAAATAGATATCTATGCGATGATAAGAGATATCACAAAACGCTCCGGTGTGTTGTGGGCCGAAAACACAGCTAATGGGAGTGGCCTTTCAGACGTGTCCGGTTTTCCAGAGCCTGTCATTGAAATCGAAAATCAGGTCTATGAATGGTATGACAGGCATTTCAAGGTTGAGGGAAGTGTTTTCAGTGTCACTCCGCTGAAATCCATTTCTGTCAGCAATGTGCTGATCAATGAAAAACAGCTTCCTGAAAAACCCCGGAATATCTGCTATTTTACGCATCGAGTCAGACTCAGACCGGGTAGCAACCTCATCCGTATCGTGGCTAAGGCGAAAGGGTTCGAGCCTGTTAAAAAGGCGTTTGATGTTAGATACAGGGTTCCAAAAGCTGAAAAAATTGAATCACGCCTGAAACTTGCTGTATGTGACTTTGAAAGAAAAGAGATGGCAGGAGATACGTTTGTTGAAAATTTTGAGAAAAAGCTTGTTGATGTGATGATTTCAGATTTCTGGGCAGGTGAGTTCTATCCGGAAGAGAGAATAAAAAAGCTGTATGATGCCATTCGGTCGGATGCTTATGATCTGCCTTTGGAAACTGGTCTGGATATGATTGCCTGGCTTAACGAGATGCTGAGGGTTCCTGATCTCTATAAAAAGGTGATGGGTAAAAAACCCGGGTTTCAATTTTCCGAGCCTGTCATGGAACTGGTTCGGAAAACCAAAGTTTACAGAGACATATCTTATTCTGAACTTAATGATGCATCTCAGAACGCCATCAGAAAACTGAACCGGCTGATTTTTGAAGAACTTTATCCAAACAAAACACCCCGGCATACTCAACGCTTTCAGGCCGCATGTCTGTCTTCGGGACATAAGGAAGATGATGAAAAGGACCTTATGAGACAGGCAAAGGCAAAAGGGTTTGATGCTCTGTTATCCGGGGATATTGAAAAGCGGGAAGATAATTCTGTCCATATAAAGTTCTGGATGAGGGATACAGAGACTGGAAAACTTATGCTCGGTAATGATATCATGGATATATATGGCAATGATAGTATTCCCGGGCGCAATGCAGCGTCGCTGCCGGGGTGGATGAGTCTGAGATTAGCTCATGAACTGCCGTTGGTCAGGGGAGAGGTGGTGGACATGCTCAAATGGCGCAAAATCACCGTGAAAGTTGATGACGAGGATGCGTATCAGATTGAAAAGCTGAAAAAAAGGAGGATGGGGTTTGTTGTTTATGAGAGGCCAAAGTATGTGGATGGGATTCTTACTGGGGAAAACAGAATACTAGGATATGCAAGATATGTCAAAACTGATAAAGCAAAATTAGTCATGAAGACGGATAAAACCCTCAAGTATCTACCGAAAAAAGGGGATTATTATGTTATAGCTCGATAGAAGGTCAGGGCGGAACTTTGAGGAAAATTTAATGGCTGATTTTTTTCAGCCTCCAAAGTTTGGCTTTCCCATGTTTGCCAGCTCTCTCAAAACGGTAATCTCCAATTGGCTGCTCCTTCATTGCTGACAGCTTTTCTCTGAGCCGGTTTTTCTGACTGGCTTCTTTTCCAGAGCCAAGGTTCAGTGAGATTTTGTTTTTCAAAATAAGGCCGTACAGCTTAGGAGTGCTAACCTCTTTCTCCTTGTATATCTCCCACCATATAGCGACAAAGCGATTCATATCATTATCGCTGCCTGACATTTGTTTCTCTGTACGCTCAACAGATGAAGCCTCCGCAGTTTGATGATCATCAGGGGTTTCTTTTGATTTTCCAGAGGCTTTTTTCTCCGGCGACAGATCCTCTCTATCGTCAAGAGATGAGGATTCCGCAGGCTGATAAGTGAGAAAAAGAAATGCGGTGGTTATGATATTTGATGAGGTGAGAAAAAAATTGTAATTTTTTTTGAGAAGAAAAGCGGACACGATGAATAGCGTAACAAAAGAAAGCGCAATGGAAGGTATGACTATTAATGCTCGAATGAAAAATTTTTCTTTTTGAACATATCCTAAAAAATCTCTTTTTGCCACATGCGAAACGAGCTTAATCATTAAAATTTCTACAACTATAAAAGCCACGGAGAATAGGATAAGTGATAAAAAGTCGTCTTCAAAATCAGGGAGTCTGTTGTTCAAATGATGATCTATTAAGCTCTGTATCATATAAGAGATCGCTTCAAACCCGTAAAAATTATACTCAGGATTCTTATAAGTTTTTTGTTCTTCTCCTCCTCGGCTTCCTACGATAACAATCTTTCCCTTAAAGAAGTTATCAGAGCAAGAAGCAAAAGCACCAGACTTATCGGACCAGCATTCCATACAGCCTTTAAAATTTTTCGGCCCACAACCTTTATTTTTTAATTCGGTTCTGAATCTGGTGAATTTAAAATCTTTTTGGTAAGGAATAACAATAATATCTTTAAAAGTTTCACAATATTCATAAATAGTTAACTTAGGAAATGAAAAATATTTTAAGATTAAAAGAGAGAAAAAAGGCAATTCTGTTGCGCCATCATTTGGATCAAATACGACATCTTCAATCTTATTAATATAAAAACTTCCTCCAAACCTCACTTTGCTATGTCCAATCTCATCAAAGATAAGTTTTTCAAAATTTTTGCCAATAATTTCATCGTCATAGTTTTCAATATCTCCCGGGTCATAGCCTGCGATAACAGGAACATTTTTTTTATTCAGCAAACGAACCCCTTCACGAAGCATATTGTTTGCACATTTAACTTCTTCCTCATCCCCAAGTTTGGTGAACATAATATCAAGCCCCACTATTATCGGCGGATATTTCAATTTCCCCAACTCTTTAAGAAAATATCCCACATCCTCCCTGAGTTTCAGCCTAGCTACTTCACTAGGTTCACTAGATGTGTACTCCATTTCAGCGACTATAATGGGCGAAGAAACGCTTCTTTTCTCAAAGGTATTGAATACCAATCCATAAAAAAAGATATCTATATGAAATAAACTGACAACTAAGTGGATAGATAGAAAAAGAAAAAAGCTTGTTCCTATTTGTTTCAGGGTCAGTTTGATAGAAGGTTTAATTTTATAAAATTGATCATTAAAAATAACAACACACATCAAGTCAAAAGGAATAATGCTAAAGAAAACATCATTTACAGTTCTATAGTTTTTTATTGTTGTAAAAATAGGAATAAGAGAAATAAGAAAAAGAGTCAGTAGAATGTAATTTCTATTAAGATTATAATTCGCTACTATTGACAGCAATCTGGATATAACTATAAGAATACAAAGAACTAAAATGCAAAAACATAATATATTTACTATGCTAAGAATATCCTTTGTGAAGCCAGATAAAGGTGTGAGACCGAAATGATTATTTATAGCAGTAATGGCTGCACTGATGATGCCTATAAATAGAGATGGTAAAATGAAAAAAGGATCATTTAGAAGTTCTTTTAACTTTTCTGATACGGCATCCATCTTAATATCCTCATGGTTAACGCTCCATATTTTTCTTCAACTTTTCAATATTTTCCTCAATCAATTTCGTGTCGAGATATTTTCTCCCAGAACTGTTTGAGCTTATCTCTAAAGCCTTCTGATATTTTTCAATCGCTTTTTCATACTCTCCCATACCTTGGTATGCGGAGCCAAGTCCGTTTAGGCTGATTGCTCTGTCGGGAGAGCTTTCACCAAGGACAGTTAATGCATTATGAAAGCAGTTAATAGCTTTGTGGTATTCCCCATTATCTCTCAATGCCAATCCGAGATTATTATAATTGACTGCGATATGAGGATGCTTATCATTACGAAATATGTTCAGGTTGATATCCAAAGCACTCCTGTAATAATCTATCGCTTTCTTGTAACCCCCTCTTTTTCTCCACACAGAACCCAGATTATTGTATGCGATGGCAGTGTTCTGATGATTCTCACCGATTGTTCCCAAGTTGACATTTAAAGCTTTTTCAAAATCTAAAAGTGCTCTGTTGTATTCCTTTTTATCATAAAAGACGAACCCTCTGCTGTTGAATCTGGTGGAAATTTTTGAAGGACTCCTGCCAGAAACTTTTTCATCAACCTCCAACGCATCTCTGATATACCGAAGCGACTCCTCTGTATTGCCTTTGCCACGATATGCCAAACTCAGGTTATTGTATGTGATTGCAGTTACGGAACTCTCCCTGCCAAAAATATCTTCCTCAACACCTGAAGCCTTTATATAATGCTGAACCGCATTGTCATATTCTCCGATACTGTAAAAAACTGCGCCAAGGTTATTCTGAACGATTCCCACCCAGATTCTGTTTTCCAGTTCAGCCATATCTTTATCAAGATTATCAGAAATTTCCTTGAAAATTTTCATTGCTTTTTCATACTCGGCAAATTCAAAATAAATTCTGCCAATATTATTTTTAAGAGAGGCAGCCCTGGTGTCGCTCTTTACGGTTCCCAACTGGTTTTCAAAATGTTCAACTGCTTCTTCACGAGTTGCAAATTCCAGAATTTTCTCAGGTTCAGGCAAGTATGAAAAAGAATAAGGATCATCATTGGCAGAGACAATATAGGCATTTTTAAGAGAGGCTATTTTTATACCCTCCACCCTGATTGCGTTATCAGATATTACGGAAATTTCACCTTTAACAGTGATGTCTATCTTATTTCTGAGGATATTGGCCTCAATATTTGTTCCTTTTACGATCAGGATGATGCTTTTTAATCTTATAATCAGTTCTCTCGGCCTTAATATATAATATTCCACTTTTCCTTCATTTTGATGAATAAGTTTTTTCCCAAAAGTGAAGGTCGTTGGGCCTTTTTTAATCGTGAACTCCTTTCCTCCTGATTTCAATCTGCATTTAAGATGAAAATCTTTATAGATATGAATTCTGTCTCCTTTACAAACAGAGCTATTTTTTTTGAGATCATTGTCATTATTGGTAAACTTTCCAAGAACGGAATCATCTTGTATCACCTCTGATTTAAATTTTTCTTTTGAAGAATCCCATTTCCGGAGACTTGCCTCAACAATTTCATAAGACTCTTCGTCCTTGCATTGTGCCGCTGCAAACATAACATAAAACAGATTTATACATGAAAAAATAAAAGCAAAAGTCGCTATTTTTTTTGTATTCAAACTCATAACACACTCCTCTGTATCGTCAGTTTCCTTCCCCGAAAATTACCATCGGAGCCCAGTAGAAAGGGTGGCGGTAACGCTTTTTTTCCTTTTCTCTGATATCCTTGTTTTCAATGCAGCCTTTGATCATACGCAATTTGATTTCCTGCAATGCCTTGGCTGTTTTTTTATCTTTGAGGTTCTGATAAACTCCGGTGGTCAGTATTCTTGATGACCCGGTCATAACTGGCCAGAGCGTCACTGCCACGGCAGAAGTTCCCGCTGTAATGAATGCCCGGGTGAATCCTCCCACACCTTCCCCTCTTTGCACTTTTCCCTCTTTGTTCTCCTTTCCTGTGTTGCAGGCTGAAAGGGTAATCAGATCCGCATTGAATTTAAGTTCTAAGACATCCGCCATCATCAGAAAGCCGGAGTCCTTTGTCTTGGGATCAGGCCGGGACATCACTAATGCTGGCTGTATGATCTGGTTGATTTTGTCAGGGAGAATCCCGTGGCAGGAAAACAGCACATACTGGTAGTCATCCAGTCTGCCTTCCTTGTTCAAATCGAAAACTTTGCTTCGGGAAGCGTCTTGCCGCAAATAAACCGATTGCGGTTCATCAGGGGCTCCAAGTATTTCCTTGGCTTCCTCTGCTTCAAACTCGGTCAGGGGAATTTCCTCAAACTTGCCCATAAATTTGTAATAGGCATCGCTACTCAGTTTCGCCAGCCGAGTCTCCTTGGGCGGTACAGTTTTATTGTCATAAATCGGATTTGCAAAAGCAAGAAACGGATATCTGCTGTCTCCATTCCTCTTCTTTTGTGATTTACGAAGAGTTTTCAGAAGCGATGCTGAGGAAAGATAAGCAATTGGAGCGTCTTCTATCAGATAACGAAGGTTCTGTGAATGATTTTGGGGCACCAAAGCTTCAAATGGTAAATTGTAAAGAGATGATGTGGGAATGATATACAGCATTTTCGCATCTGAAATAGCTGCTCTGACCTTCTCGGGAATAAGCAGATTATGAAGTCTGTGTCCGTTTTCGCGTATCTGCTTCATTGAAGACCGGATCCCTCTTGTGAGTTCCCTGTCAAATCTCCGTCTTGTCAGTCCTTTTCTGGCTGCTATGACTTCGATGACTTGTTCCAGCAGTCCTTCTCTGAAATTTTTCACTTTTTCTTCAAGACCTCTCTCATCAGCGTTGTAAATCGGATAAAGTTTGAATATGCTTTTACCGATCACCCACAGACAGGTCATTTTCTCCATGACGCCATAGATCAACATGAGTTCATCTGGTCTGAGGATTTTTTTCTGAAGTTCCTGAAGACTTATAGGCTCAGGATGCCCGGTCGGATGCCTGGCTCCGATTTTAGCTACCTGTTCTATAAATATGCGCCCTTGTTTACGTTCAAATATCTCAAAAGATTTTTCATCATATTTTTCAGAGGGATGTTCCTGATGGAGGGTGTTCAGAAGTTCAATGAACTCATCATAAACAACAAACTTGTTTCGCATAAAAGACTTTCTGAAATCAGCGTCTGCCAACCCGGAGCGCATGGCTTTAATTGTATTCAGAGCTTTGTCATAATGCTCGACAGCCTGCTTATATTTCTTTAATCTGGCCTTCACCTTACCAAGCCCGCTCTGCAACCTCCACATTTCTTCCTGAAAATCCCCTTTCTGACAGATTTTCAGACTTTTTTCATAATACTCAAGCGCATTATCATTTTCCTTCTGTTCAGTGTACAGGTCAGCAATGTTGCTGAGTGTTCCTCCTTCAGATCTCCGATCATTGGTTTTCTGAAACATACCCAGTGCCTCCCTATAAAGAGTGATCGCCATATCATGGTCTCCGGATTTCTGATATACCACTCCGAGGTTGAGGAGAGTCTTTGCCTCTCTATTCTTGTCTCTGATTTGCTGAAATATTTTCAGTGCTTCCTCATAGGCTTTTCGCGCATTCTCCAAGTCTTCCATATTCCGATAAGCCACTCCTATATTCATCCAGTCTGAGCCTATGTTTCCTCTGTCTTTAAGCTTCTCATCTATTTTCAGCGCGTTTTTATAATTTTTTAAGGATTCCTGATGCTGTCCCAGATTGCCGTAAACTACGCCGATGTTGCTCATATCCGCACTCTCTGATATTTTATCTTTCAATTCAATATCTATTGCCAGTGCCTGCTCAAAATATTCAAGTGCATTCTCATATTGCCCGGTATTTCGGTAGAAAATACCCATATTTGTCAGGAGCTTTCCTTCTCCTTTTTTATCAGGAATTGCTCGAAATATCTTCAGCGATTCCTCATAACACGCCAGTGATTTCTTATACAGCCCCAGCTTTTGGTAAAGCATGCCTATTTTATTCAGGAGACTGCCAACAGTTCTTCTGTCTTTCAGTTTTCCCGCTAACTTCAGCGCATTGTTCCAATTTTTAAGGGCATTATGATGAGCCGATTGTCTGAATGCCTCATCACCTTCATTTATCAAACTATCCAATTCCTTCTGCATCTCTTCCGTATGAGCAGACTCCCAGAGGTTTGTTGGTCGGCCCGGCGGTGAAGATGCACAACTCAACAGTACAAATACAGTAAAAAGAATGAAACACAAAACTCTGAGATAAAGCAGACATCCTCTCATTATCATGCCCTCACGCAATAATCGTCATTCCTGTGAAAAGCGGGGAGTATAAGATTTTCGATTTCACAGGAATGACATAGGAGAAGAAGCTATTCAGCTTCCATTGAGTCTATATGCCTTTCCAAACGATTGAGCAGCTTGACAGGAACTTCTGACGCATTGAAATATCCTTGCAAAAAGCTCAGGCTGTCAGCATAGAGTTCCAGATTGGGAATACTGTCACTGAGAAATTGCAAATATGCTGCCTGAGAAAGATCAGCCAGTTCCTTTTTATCAGCATATTGTCTTACTTCTTTAAGTTGGCTCTGAATATCCTTCGCCTTATCCTCTTCCAGGATTTTGAAACGATATGTTCCTGACAACTGCTTTGATTTACCTGTTTCCCCCTTTCCTCTGATAAGCCATTCATAAGATTGGCCTGGCTTGAAATCTTGAACATTCACCGCCTTCATTTCGCCTACTCTTATCTCAATAGGCTCTGGCGCATTTTTGCCCCTGATGATCAGTTCTGCTTTCGCATTTAGCTTGATTCCGGGCTTAAACCATCTGAAGAATATCTTTCTCTCTTTATCACACAATGTAGTGAACTTACCAAGCAAGGTGCTGTTGTTTGCTGGCGGCAAAGGAGAGAGCCTGAAGGGATCGGAAAGTTCGGAGCTTTCTCCTTCGCTTTTACGGGTTCCTGTTTCGCCTTCGTCAAAGGCTTCTTTTCTGAACGCACTGACAGTGTCTAAAAAACCCGCATACCACTTTTTTGGGGAAGATTTATCACAGTTTACTACTTCTTCAAGCTTGATAAATTCGTTGATATCCTTGCATTCTGTATGCACATAATCCAGAATAACACGACACTGCTTTGAAGGTGAGGGTTGAATTTTGTCCCCGTTTTTTACTGGCATCGGATCTTTTAAGGCTCTCCCAATGCCGTCCTTTGATATAAGCTTGTAGCAGGTCTCAGGCTCACATGTTCCCTGTATCCTTACAAACGCGTCAAAAGGTGGGGATGCAAGAAGTGGAAGAGTTGGGAAAACAAGAAAATACAACACACTTCCAATTGCCATCACATTACCGAACATTTTACGAATCATATCAGACACTCCTTTTTTTTTGATTTTCTTTCTTTATCAATATGATTTTTAATACTTTCTTTTATCATCGCCCAAAGCCTGTCTATTATAATTCCGATAATGGGAAAGACAGATTCTGCAAACAGGCCATATTTAAGCAGATCCAGACTCACATACCTCAATATGATTAAGCAGGCTATTATCAGAATAAGGGTTATTAAAAGGGTCCAAAGCTTATCGGAATACGGAATATAAGCAAAGACCGTTGCAATAAATAGGACTGTTAAAAAATCTATAAAAATCGTAAATGTTACAGAGGGAGTATGTAATTGTAATCCTTCAAGGAAAAGATTAACACCGTTTGCAACAAGAAAGATGCCGTTCATTTTTCCGATCGGAGTGAGATGCACATCTCCCATCTCAGGATTATCAGACCCAATCAAAACTGCCTTACGTTCATATATATTCCCATCCTTTTTGAATAAATCTTCAGGGGTTAGGCGAAGTTCAGAGTGTTGGGTCAGAGGATCTAATCCGCCCCCCAGCCTGGAAAGAACTTCAGTTGGAACCAAATGGAACAGATATCTTGCTTGGATATCGCCGCAGTTAAATCCATTTTGGAACCATCTGGCTTGGGTGTAGTGGTGCTGAGGATAAATATAGATAGGTTTTTTCAAGTTGGGGATTTCACAAATAGGATCCACTGACGCACTGCTAGTTTCTGAGTCATAAGACAAAATATCCTTTCTTGCTTTTTTAAGGTAAGTATCTCCATCTATTCGACCGACTTGCAGGTAAAGAGCGACCAGTATGTAAACAGAAAAAAATACATTATCATTTTCATCTTTTTTGTAAAAACGGAAATGACGTGTCTGATCGTAATCTGAAGGATCCTTAAAAATTCCAACACTTGCCCATCGGATCACATCTTTGTTATCATCCAAAACTTTATTATACAGTCTGTTATATCGTCGTTCATAATCATTCCTTGGCGATCTTACCTCCGTCCGAGGCAAAAGAATCACTGCATTATTTTTGCTACTTGCTATTATGCCCGCAGCTTCATCTAACAATTCGAGAAACTTCATGTTTTCATCTTCATTATTTTGTCTCTCACAGACTGGAGCAGGCCTGTTCAGTCCAAGAAAGTCAATGAATATGACCTTTGCCCCCATCTTTGCAGATTTAAGAATACACTCGCCTAATAATTGCCTGGGTGTCCAAAATCCCTGACTGGAGCTATTATCGTATGTGTCTTTATCAAATGCGATGATTCGGATATGGTCAGAAATAGGAGGTGCCGATTCTTGTTTCTCCTTTTCCTCCATATTTTGTTTAAAGTCCCTTATGACAAGATAATCGTATGCCCAATTTACCACAGTGTTTCCCATGCTGGGATTAGAACGGATAACAAAAACAATTAAGACTATAATAACACCCAAAACAAAACCAGACCAAAAATGAGACTTATCAAACTCCCAATTTTCTGAGTTGTCAGGCTGGTTTCTCTTTTCAGGGTCTATTTTTTCCAATTCCGAAACTTCCTTTTTGCCAGTTTTCCTCATTTTCATCAAACTATTCAGCTATCAGTTTCCGTTCCCGTCCTCTTAACAGGACTTACGAGATTCCACAATGAAATTTTTGGCATATCCATTATATTGTCCGGCTTAAAAAAACTCTGCCGGACAATACACTTTGAAAATTCACCTTATTCTTCCCAATCAGGCCAAAGACTTTTATCTGCCGCTGGTGGAGGAATCATCAGATTATCAGGCGGCGGAGGAATTGAACAGGGAGGGCATGTCATCACATCAGGATAACACTCTGATTCCCCATCCTCATATTTCTCTTCGCAGGAGAAATCTTCTCCCTGCTGAGTGCATACTGATATTTCAAAATCCCCTTCATCGTCGCATAAGGTCTGATTGTAGTTATTTTCGTCAATATCCGGGTACTCATCATACTGATATATAACCCGCGTCACACATTGATTTGTAATACATATGTCCTCATCATACCACATCCAATCTTTTACTGGCTGGCCGTCCTCGTTACTGACCACGATTATATCCAGAATACCCTCTTCAGTCCATGAACGATACTGCCTTTCGCTTCCGTCAGCGTTATATAATGTTTCCATTGATATGGAACCATCATCATTATACTCACACGCAGATGAAATTATTCCGCCACAATAACATGTTTCTGTATAAGGGGTAGCCGTGTACTCACATTTATACTCATGTCTGATATACCTGTCCGCCATCATCGTTGTCCCCTTCTGATCATACTCCCCCTCAGTCGGCAGATCAGAAAAGACCTCAATCT
>JAOZLU010000758.1 GCA_029934695.1 Desulfobacterales bacterium
TATGCCATCCATGCCGACCAGAACGGAGGATATTCCGAATCATGTCTGAATGCAAATTCATCCCTGAATTCCCGGGAACATTCCCGGACATAGTCACCGGCTCCGCTCAAGGGAGGATTTTTGCCTATCTGCTCTGAAAGGCAGGCCCATCTGCTCCTGCCTTTTCCGTCTGACACGCCTTCAGGACGCCGGGTGTCAGGCTGGTTTTTCAATGCCTCTCTTACAACCATGTTCACAAATTTATTTATGTCCGGCAAATTTTGAATCTGCTCGGCAATTTCATCAGAGAAACTTATTGTTATTTCCATGTCATCATCCTTTTCATATCCGCTTTTATATCAGACCCCCGGGAGTGCCAAACTTGCAGTTTGGCAGAGTGCAGACCGGGGATTATGCCAGACTGCAAGTTTGGCACTCCGGACAGTCTCGCTATATCATGGACTGACTATAGGTGAATTGTCACTCATCTGAACGAGTTTCTGAACTGCATGGTATAATCTCCGAAATGAACGGGATCGCTGCCGGGCCAGATCAATATCAATGAGGTTCGTGAACCCTGCCTGATCAACAGCCGGTTTATATTTCTGACCGGGAGGCATCTGATGTGTCAGCCATTCCTTCACACCCCGTCTGCCTTCCACGTCTCCCTCATATTTCAGGTTTGCAGGGAATCGGTCGGCATTGTTTCGGGCAATGACCTCCATGCTTGCCAGAAACCATGCCTCATACTCCCGGTGTGCGAAGACAATGGCCACAGGGGAGCGCAGATACAGACTCCGAACCTGTTCTGCCAGATCGGCGGCTTCCTCTGCCGGGCATCCGTCATCCAGATCCAGGAGTATCAGAATACCTCCGCAGTCCTTCTTTTTCTGTGCATAAGTGACAAATTGTCCGAGTTTCTTCTTCAGTTTGTTCAGATTTCCAGCGGCTATGGGCCGTGCTGCGGACCAGTGCCACAACTGATGCTGATGCAGAATGCGTCGCAACAGCAGAGGAACCGCATCTCTTTCCCCCTGTCCTTCCACAATGGGTATGATGCAAGGCATAGACTACTCCCCTGTTTCCCGTTGCAGCCCGTCCATGCGCATGAGTTCACCCGGGGAAAAAAGATCCTCAGCAATCGCCTGCTTCTGGCTTTTCAGGAGAGGGCCGACGTTGGTGACGCCCTCCTCTTTTTCAACAATTCTCAGCATATCAGGGGGGAACGTGTCAATCAGGTCAGGGCTGTGGGTGGTGACAAGAATCTGACTGCGCAGACCGGCCTCCTGCAGAACATCGCCCAGCACACCTGATCCGTCGGGGTGTATGTTCAGTTCCGGCTCCTCAATCGCCAGCAGCGGAAGTGGCGGAACCTGGTAAAGGGCGGTCAGAATCCCCAACATGCGGAGCATCCCGTCAGATTCCAGGGCCAGTTCAAAAGAGGGCGGAGACAGTCCCTGTCTTGAGAGCTTATAACAAAGATCGGTGACCAGCCAGCCCCCTGCTGATTTTACCGAATAATCGGCTATGCCGGGTACGACGGCTTTCAAAGCGTTGAGCAGGCTCCTGTTTTCCGGAAGATTTTTTTCCTTCAGATGTCTCAGCACAGCGCAGAGGTTCTGGCCCCCTTCGTCCAGCGGAGAGATTTCTCCGTCCGGCTGGGGTGTCCGCAGGCTTTGCGGCGAAATATTGTAAAATCCCATGTTGCCGATGAACTGATATATGCGATTGATATCCGGAACAACGGATCTCAGACCGGAGATCGCCAGCAGTCCCCCGGAAATATCAAAGTTCATATCCTCCTGAAACAGCCGGCTTTTTCCATTCTTTTCTGTGATCAGCTTCCCATATCTGAATTCAAGGCTCGTTGTGACCGGCTCCTCACCTGATGAGGTTTCCGCCGTGGTCACGGAGAGCTTTTCCTGTCTGATCAGGGGAGTGTCATGGCCTGATTCCAGTGTGAAGGCATATTTGCCGGACCAGGCAGGACCGGAGAGACATATCTCTGCGGATATGTCGCCGTCCCGGGCCGAGTGTCGGCGAAAAATGCTGCGCTGACCGCCCCGGGTCCGAATCGCCTCTCTCACACCGCGGGTCAGCGCATCCCGAACAAAGCGCAACGCGTCTGTGATGTTACTCTTGCCCGCGCCGTTTGGGCCTGCCAGAATGGTGACAGGACCGAAAGCCATATCAATATTGTATAAGCTGCGATAGTTTCTGACTTTCAGACGGGTAATCATGGTTCTTCCGATTGCGTTCATTTTGTGGGTTCCTTTTTCTATCCAATGCTCTTATGCAGACGTAAACTCAAACTCAAACTCAAACCCGGACATTCATTTACAGACAGTTCAGGTTCATATACCCCAAATTCGTAAATCAGTTTCATTATTATTTTTTAAGGATGTCAAATATTTTTTTTACAAAACCCGATTTTCTTGCATCTTTATATCAGACAGGTGTGCATAGGACAAAAAAATGGAGCAGGCAAGAAACCCGGCTTTTTTCACAGACGGGCCAGTTTCACTTTCCGGTTTTCCTGAAGATGCAATAACATTTTTTTAATATTTTTTTCACAAAATCAGATTTTCTTACATCTTATATCAGGTAAAGGGCAATCAAATAAGGATAACATTTTTTTCCTGTGTGCAGGACAAAAAAAAGAAACCCGGCCTTTTTTCCTGTGTTAAGGAAGCCGGCCCGCTCGCGAGAAAAGCCGGGTTTCTTGCCCGCTCCATTTTTGCCCTGTACACAAAATTTGATTTTCTTGCATCTCTGTCAGACAGATCAGACAGACTCGCCCTGAAAATCAACAAAAATAGCATGTAATTTTATGTGGGTCAATACTTTTTCTGAAGGCAACTTCCATAAAAGAGCCTGTCACCAATGAAAATTCAGAAGACAGCTATGAGGATAAAGATAAAGGAGCGGCATAAGACATCGGCCTGCCGATGACATACGCACATAAGAAAATTCCGGGTTGTAGGGTGGGTGGAGGATTTCGATTTTTTACGCAGTAAAAAACGAAAC
>JAOZLU010000005.1:0-3600 GCA_029934695.1 Desulfobacterales bacterium
ACATCAAGCATCAAACATCAAACATCAAACATCAAGCATCAAACATCAAGCATCAGTAAACAAAATCAATTGTCTGCCAGTCGGTTTCAAAGTCCCACAGGGAAACAAAGAACAGGATATAATGCAGATAAAGGGGAAGAGTGACTTTGCTGAGTTCTGCCCTGGCTCTCAGTTGATATCGCCTGCCTTTTTCAAGACTGCCAGGCGGAACAATCTGTAAATGTTTAATTTCACACATTAATTTACGGGCTTCCCCGAAAGATTTTACAATGACGGGTTTATCATTTTCCCACGACCGCGTTACGATAAATTCCTTTTTCAGATTATGGTATTTAATGGTATGGGTAAGCTCAGTCTCAGCAATTTTTTTGTCAGGCCAGAAACGACGAACCTCATAAATATTGATAAAAAACATGAAAGTGGTGGGCACACCGCTCAGAACAGCGTTTCTCATTTTCTCCGTAAACGTACCTTTAATATTCAGATAAACCAGTTCGAGGCCGTCATAAGTGTTGGTTATCGTAATGTCAGCCAACCTTGCATTCTGTGCAAAAGCAGGAGGTTGTGTAAAAAAGAATACGCTAAGAAAAATGACGATACATATTTTCCGGATCATGAATGATGTCATTTGTTGCTTGTCATTTGCTACTTACCTTATGATAATGTTCAATGTCTGATAATTATGACGGACCAATGAGCAATGACCAGATTAAACTGCAATCCTGTCTGGAAACCGGACAAATCATCCTATATCACGGATGGTAAGCGTATCCCATGATCCTTTCTGAGTAAAGAACTCTTTAATAAAGGCATGGTTGAAGGCATGGCCGGATTTGTTTGCCACCAGATGCCCCAAAATGGGCATCCCCAGAAGAGAAAAATCTCCGAGACAGTCGAGAATCTTATGCCGCACAAATTCATCCGGGTAACGCAGGCCGTCAGTGTTGAGGATACCTTTTTCATCAAGCACGATCACATTATCCAGCGAGCCTCCCTTGGCAAATCCGTAACGCTTGAGGTATTCGACTTCCTGAATAAAGCCAAAGGTTCTGGCTTCGGATATCTCATGTTCAAATATCTCGTCCGACACTTCAAAGGAATAGGACTGCTCGCCGATCAGGGGATGGTCAAACGCTATGGAGTAAGTGATTCGGAAGGTTGAATCAGGGTATATGGCAACGGATATTCCGTCTTCCTCTAATATGATGGGTTCCTTCACCACAAAAAAACACCTTGGCCCGGTCTGCTCTGCAATGCCTGCTGATTTTATCAATGACGTAAAAGGGCCTGCGCTTCCGTCCATTATAGGAGCCTCGTAAGCGTCAAGCTCAACAGTCGCATTGTCAATTGAAAGGCCGGCAAACGTGGCCATTACATGCTCTATTGTTGAAACAATAAATCCGTCATGTCCGATAACAGTCGCAAGGCTTGTATCCACGACCGCGTTGAAATGTGCGGATACGCCCGGACTGTCCGGCAGGTCCGTCCTTACAAATTTAATCCCTTGATTGAGAGGGGCAGGCTTTATGGTCAATGTTACTGATTTGCCTGAATGAACCCCTCTGCCTGAACAGGAAACAGGTTTTGCAAGTGTTCTTTGGTGAAAATGCATATACATTTTTTTCTTCCTTTAAAAATCAGGGAGTTAAAAATTAAAAAATAAACCTTATAATTTTTTTATACCCAGATGTCCAAGCCTTTTATAACAGTTTCTGTTTTATATAGTGCATTCTGTTTTTTTGCAACAAAATCCGAAAAAGATTTAAGATTTAAGCATCAGACATCAGGCATCAAAAGATTTTGTATAAAAAGATTGTTCTGCAAACAGCTATCTGCTATGATTCACAGAATTTATAATACAGGGGTTTTTATCGGAAAATTCAGTATGTCATAATTAACTGGCATTCCCGCGGGCGTACTCATGTATATTGGAGGGAGTGCTGAAATGAATTTTAGCATATTTTCTCAGGCGGTGCTAAAATTTCATTTCAGCACTCCTCTGATGTCTGTTTTTTTGCAAAATCAACCGAGTGTAACCAAAACAGGGCAGTTTCAGCATTGGAAGTGAAAAGTGGAAAGCCCTCCGACTTTTTACTTTCAACCTTTCAACTTCTGGTCACACTCAAATCAATCTGAAGGAGAAAAAAGTGCTCGCAAAGGTACTCAGCAGTGCTGTTATCGGAATTGACGCATATCTGGTGGAAGTTGAGGTGGATATTTCCCCGGGACTTCCCTTTTTTGCCACGGTGGGACTTCCGGAGGCCTCTGTAAAAGAAAGCAAGGAGCGGGTCAGGGCGGCAATCAACAATTCAGGCTATATGTTTCCGGATGACAGGATCACCGTGAACCTGGCCCCTGCCAACATCAAAAAGGAGGGAACAGGTTTTGATCTGCCCATGGCCTTGGGAATTCTGGGCGCGACCCGGCTTATTCCCAAGGAAATCATGTCCCAATACCTTATTCTGGGTGAACTTTCACTGGATGGCCGGGTCAAGCCCGTGAAAGGTTCGCTTCCCATGGCGATTGCGGCAAAAAATGCGGGCTATTCGACAATTATTGTCCCCTGTGACAACGGCCGGGAGGCATCGGTTGTGGAAGGCATCACGGTTCTGCCCGTAAAAACATTGTCCCAGGTCATTGATTTTTTCCGGGGATTCACACAGATTGAGCCTGAAAAAACCGATATTTCCACCATATTTGAGGAAAATATCTTTTATGAAACTGATTTTTCCGAAGTTATGGGCCAGGAACACGTCAAACGGGCCTTGGAAGTTGCGGCCGCTGGAGGCCATAATCTGATTATGATCGGCCCGCCCGGTTCAGGCAAGACCATGCTGGCAAAACGCATCCCTTCCATTCTTCCGCCGCTCACCTTTGATGAGGCCATTGAAACCACCAAGATATTCAGTGTTGTGGGAATGCTTGAAAAGGATCAGGCCCTTATCACAAAAAGACCTTACAGGTCTCCCCATCATACCATATCTGATGCAGGGCTGATCGGGGGCGGTCACATTCCAAGACCCGGGGAGGTGAGTCTGGCGCATAACGGGGTTCTTTTCTTAGATGAGCTTTCTGAATTTAAAAAAAATGTGCTGGAGGTCCTCCGCCAGCCTGTGGAAGATCTGAAAGTGACCATTTCCCGGGCTGCTTCAACCATTACTTACCCGTCAAGTTTCATGCTGATTGCCGCAATGAACCCGTGTCCCTGCGGATATTATTCTGATCCCAAGCATGAGTGCAGCTGCATGCATCAGCAGATCATCCGTTACCGATCAAAAATTTCCGGGCCTCTGCTGGACAGAATAGATATTCATGTGGAGGTTCCGGCAGTACCTTATAAAGAACTGATGGGAAAATCCTGTTCAGAAAGTTCAAAGGATATACGAAAGCGGGTTTCAGCAGCCCGCGTGTTCCAGTCCCGCAGATTTGAAAAAACAAAAATTTACTGCAATGCCCAGATGGGCAGCCGCCATATCAAGAAACACTGCGATATTGATGAGGCTTCATCCGCTCTCCTTGAAAAGGCCATTGATAAGCTCGGACTTTCTGCCCGCGCTTACAACCGCATCCTGAAAATTGCCCGAACCATCGCTGACCTTG
>JAOZLU010000005.1:3700-13479 GCA_029934695.1 Desulfobacterales bacterium
ATTCACCATTCATAATTCATAATTCATAATTCATAAAGGAGGGAGAATGATGAGGAAAACTTTGGTTTTATTTGTATTTCTTATGATCTTGGGGGTGTTGTTCTGCCGGCCGGGTTCCCATGCCGCCGAGGATGGGGAGGCACTTTTCAATTCAAAATGCGGCAAATGTCACACCAGTGGGAAATCACCTGTTTTTGCCCCTGTCAAATATGCTTCGAGTCAGTGGGAAAGGTTTTTCAAAAGAAACAAGCACGAAAGAAAAAAAGATATCAGCGAGGAGGTGTCAGAGGAAGAAGCAGACGCGATAAAAAAATATCTGATTGACCATGCCGCAGATTCGGACCGCCCCATTGCCGCTGGGCTCAGATAGGGTCAGAGAACACTCGGCGGAACGGACTTATGTATAAAAATTTGAAAACGCAAAATCATTAATTTACAGTGGGAGGAATTTCAATGATACGAAAAAACATTGTTTTTATATTGGCGGTACTTGTATTTTTCAGCGCGGCGTATCCGGCCTCGGCTGAAGATGTTGTGATTGACAGGGAGGTGCTGGAAAAAATCCTGCAACGTCAGGACGTGCTTGAACAGGAACTTGAGCGGTTAAAGGAAAGTCTGCAAAAAAAGGATGAGGAAATCAGTGCACCAGTTGCACCGACAGAAGATATTCAAGTTTTGAAAGAAGATGTTGAAGAGATGTCGGAAAGACTGGATGTGGTGGAAACCAAATCCATTCTTGACAAGATTCAGCTCGGGGGTGAACTTCGGACGCAAATGGAATTTATTGATTTTGACAATATCAGACTTGACGGTCAGGAAAGGGACGGAAACACAGAGGAACTCTGGTCAAACCGCTTCAGAATCAACCTTCGGTCAGAGATTACTGATGACATCATATTCCAGGGAAGGCTGAGTTATTACAGATACTGGGGAGGCACAAATTATGAGAGAGGTGAATCAAGCAGCCGTTATTTCATGAATCCTGATCAGGAAGGCGATCTTTATGTGGAAAGAGCTTATATTGACTATTTTGTACCGGGAACCCCTTTTGCCATCACATTCGGACGTCTTCCCACAACCAATGCGCCTCCTTATGAGTTCAAAAACTATACAACGAGAAAAGCCACCTGGTCCCAGTTGTTTGTTGACGGAGAATTTGACGGGATCATCGGTAATTTGTCTCTGGAAAAGTGGACCGGCCTGAAAAATGCCATGTTCAGGGTCTGTTATTCCAAAGTCGGGCAGAATTATAAACAATACAAAGGAATTAATCTTGATCCTCTCAGGGTGGCAGTCGCAAACTTTGACACTGAGATTCCCGGCATGAAAAATTCACTTCTGTGGCTTGGCTATTACAGGCTATTCGATATGATTCCTTTTAGAATTGAAGGTATCCCTTACCCCGAGGACTCCGGCGACATGGACGTATATGCGATTCATCTCCAATTTGACAATATAAAAAACAGCGGGCTGGGGTGGTTCGGGTCCTTTGGTTATAATAATATCCATCCGAGATCAGAGGGTACGGAGCTTGGTCCCGGTTACGAAGTCGGAATGGCAGGCGACTCTTTGCATGGAGATTTGGGGAAGAAAAGAAACGGCTATTCTGTTTATACCGGTCTGAGATATATATTGCCCATCGAATCCCTGAAATATCCGCAAATCGGGTTTGAATACAATTACGGATCCCAATATTGGTTTCCTGTTTCAACTCACGATGTCGGAGAGTTCACAAACAAACTGGGCATCAACGGCAGTGCTTACGAGCTTTATTATGTCCAGCCTGTCGCTGAAAAGCGTATGTTTTGCAGGATTGGCGCTGTCTATCAGGATTTTGATTACATAGCCCCCATGTATATTTACGGTAGCAGGGAGGGGGAAGATGCCAAAAGCAATATGACCATACTTCAGACCTACTTTCTGGTGGATGTGAGGTTCTGAATAAAAAGCCGGGTTTCTTTCCCATGGCAGGATTCCGATGAACGGAAAAGAAGCCCGGCTTTTTCAAAAGGAAAGATATCATGTTAAAGATGAGTCTGAGAAAAAAAAGCCTTGCGGGCTATCTTTTTGTAGTTTTCCTGATTGTCATTGTTGGCACCATATCTATTTTCCAGTCCAATGCTTTGGAAAAAAAAGTGAATTATCTGGTAAATGAGGTATATGCCAAGGTGAAACTGGTGGATGAATTTGAATCTGCAATATTGTCTATGCGGATATCCGTGGAAAAATTTATCTATCTGAACAAAGAGGAAGATAATATCGCAGCCGAGGAGGATATAACAGAGGTGGTGAATATCCTGAAAATAGCAGAAAAACAGATGACCAGTCAGAAAGAACTGGAGATATTGAAGCAGATAAAACTTTTGACCGATGACTACATAACAAAGTACCGCAACGTCGTGATCAGATACAAGGCAAGAAATGACAATAAAAATTCTCTTTATATTCTGGGTAAGGATATCCAGAAAAACTTGGAAACACTGCCGGGAACGCATGATAATATTCAGATGATCATTAAAAAAATCATGACTGCCAGAATAGAAACAGAAAAATATATGGCAGACTATGAGGCTTCGCACTTTGAAAATGTAAGTGCAATCACAGATGAAATTTTAAAAAAAATGGAGAGTGGTGAAATAAAGGTGCCGGAGAATATCGTATTTTCCATTGAAGATTACAGGGATGACTTTGAGGGGCTGGTTCTGGTCACACAAAAAATGGATGAGGAAGTGAAAGAGACACTGCTTCCGCTTGCCCCTGAAATAACGGGTTTGGCAAAAGAGATTTATGCTTCCGGGTGGAATGAAATGAATGAGGCCCGCAAAGAGGTGGAGAAAAAAGTGACTTCAGCGAGGAACTGGGTGATGGGCATTATTCTCTTTGCAATCATCATGGGAATTGTAGCAGGACTGATATCGGCAAATCAGGTTATAACCCCTGTGTCAAAGGTGATTGGCGGAATTATCGAAATTGCGGAAGGCGATCTGACCACCCCGCTTAAAATTAAAACCAGGGATGAGCTGGAAGACCTTGCCAAAGCTGTCAACACGATGATGCTCAAGCTGGGAAAAGTGGTTGGCGAATCCACGCACATTTCCCGGGGATTGGCGGAAAGAGCCTCTCAAAACGCAGCGTCAATGGAGGAGACCTCAGCCGCATTGGAAGAAATGTCCTCCATGACCAAGCTGAATGCGGATAACGCCAGTCACGCCAACAGTCTCATGGAAGAAGGCAGTCATGTCGTTTTTAAGGCCAACGGTTCCATGGCTGACCTGACATATTCCATGGAAGAAATTATCAAAGCAAGCAGGGTAACCTCAGAGATTGTCAAAACCATTGATGAAATTGCGTTTCAGACCAATCTCCTGGCCCTGAATGCCGCAGTGGAGGCAGCCCACGCCGGCGAGGCCGGTGCAGGGTTCGCAGTTGTGGCGGATGAGGTGCGAAGTCTTGCCCTGCGGACTGCCCAGGCTGCCAGAAATACTGCGGTGCTTATTGAAGACACAATCCAAAGGATCCATGACGGGGCTGAGCTGGTAAGCAAAACAAATGACGCATTCTCCCAAGTCGCTGCAACCTTTGCCAGATTAAGGGAACTGGTGGCCGGAATATCCTCTGCATCCGGGGAACAGGCATTGGGGATTGAGCAGATCAACATCTCTGTTTTTGAAATGGACAAACTTTCTCAGCAGAACGCGGCCAGTTCCGAAGAACTGAGACTGATTATGAGCATATTCAAAACAGCCTGAATGCTAGTTTGTAGTCCCGCCTTTAGACTGTGTCACTTTTTGCCGGAAGAGGTTTGCAACCCGTCCGAAATGTGCCCAGTCCCCCCCCCATAAACAAAGCAGGAACAGAAAAGATGAAACAGGCAAATAATTTTTCAGAAGAATTGTCAAAAGAGGTGAAGAGAAAATGGGATGAGTTCCGCATCGCAGCAGAAGAGGCAAAGATTATGCTGCCGGATGATCCTGAAATAATTTCTGAGCTGAAGCAGGTTTTTGCCTTCAGCGATTTCGTCGCAAGAACCTGTACCCGAAATCCCCAAGTTGCAGACGATCTTATCAAAAGCGGTGCGATTGAACGCCAATACACGCCGACCGAGTATAATCATAAACTTGAAACGCTCCTCTCCGGAGTACAGGAAGAAAATGACCTTATCCGTATTCTTCGCTGTTTCCGAAGCCGTGAAATGGTTCGGATCGCCTGGCGTGACATTGCAGGCCGGGCCGATCTTTCCGAGACCATGGGCGATCTCTCCGCTTTTGCCGACGCCTGTATTGAGCAGTCGCTTTCCCTCCTTTATCAATGGCAGTGTTCAGCATCCGGCGTACCCATGGGAAATGACGGATCACCCCAACATCTTGTGGTCCTGGGCATGGGCAAGCTGGGCGCAAAGGAACTGAATTTTTCCTCGGATATTGATCTGATCTTTGCCTATCCCCAGACCGGAGAAACAAAAAGTCAGATGCCGATAAATAATAATGAGTTTTTTACAAAGCTTTGCCGGCAATTGCTCAAAGTGTTGAACACAAACACGCCTGACGGCATTGTCTTCAGGGTTGACATGGGGCTTCGCCCCTACGGTGAAAGCGGTCCTTTGGTGATGAGCTTTGACGCGTTGGAGGCATATTACCAGATACAGGGGCGAGAATGGGAGCGTTACGCATGGATCAAGGCCGGAGTCGCGGCTGGTGACAAAACCGAGGGTGCCAGGCTTCTGGGACTGCTGAACCCTTTTGTTTATCGCAGATACCTGGATTTTGGCGTTTTTGAATCTTTAAGAGAGATGAAACAGAAAATTTCACTCGAAGTCAGACGCAAAGGGATGAAAGACAATATCAAGCTGGGCCCGGGGGGTATTCGGGAGATAGAATTCTTCGGCCAGATATTTCAACTGATACGGGGCGGCGTGGTGTTTGCCCTCCAGGAGCCTGCGATTCAGAAGGTCTTAAAAATTCTTGCCCTGGAAAAATACATCAGCCGTGAGGTATGCGACGCTCTCGGCTCGGCCTACATTTTCCTGCGCAATGTCGAACATCGCTTACAGGAATTTTCAGACCGGCAGACCCATAAACTCCCGTCAGAACCTCTTGGAAAAGAACGCCTCGCACTTTCAATGGGTTTTGACAGCCCGGAATCCTTTGCCTCTGAGTTTGAGAGGCATACGAAAACGGTTCACTATCATTTTGAGAATCTGCTGAAAACCAAAGACTCGGACAGGCAGACCGAGACCATTGAAAATGAGTTGAAAGGGGTATGGCAAAACCTGGCAGATGAAGAAGAGGCCAGGAGTGTTCTGTCCTCCGCGGGATTTGACAAGCCTGAAAAATCACTGGGAGTGCTGAATCATCTGCGTGAAGACCTGGCAGCAGCGGGGCTGAGTCGGGAAGGCCGGGAACGCATTGACAAACTGCTCCCGCCTGTCTTGAAAGAAGTCGGCATGTCCGGGCAATCCTCGGTTGCCTTAAATCGTATCGTCGAACTGATCAAGAGTATCAAAAAACGTACCAGTTACATCTCTTTCCTGCTGGAAAATCCAAGTGCGCTGACACACCTGGTCAGGCTTGCAGATGCGAGCCCCTGGATACTTTCTTTTCTGACGCGCCATCCTGTACTTCTGGATGAATTTCTTGATGCTCGGACGCTTTATATCCCTCCTCAGCGGTCTGACCTCGAAAAGGATATCCGACACCGGCTTTCCCGGGTGTCTTCCCGGGGCCTTGAATATCAGATGGATGAACTGCGCATTTTCAAACAACTGAACACCCTGCGCGTCGCCACAGCAGACATTACTGAGTCTCTTCCCCTGATGAAGGTCAGCGACCATCTTTCTTATATTGCAGAGACGACATTGAATGAAGTGGTCGCTTTGGCGTGGGAGCATCTCGTTGACATTCATGGAGAGCCGGTCTGCCGCCTGGACGGAGATGAAATTCCATCCGCACCCTTCTTGCAAGGGGACGGGCGGGGAGGATTTGCCGTGATTGCTTACGGAAAGCTCGGGGGACTTGAACTCGGATATGCTTCTGATCTTGACCTGGTGTTTCTCCACGCAGGAACCAGCGAAGAAACAAAACACGGAAAACGACCCATAGACAGTTCCTACTTCTTTGCCCGCCTGGGACAGAGAGTCATTCATATCTTAACCGCCCGTACTTCCGCAGGAATTCTCTATGAAGCGGATATGAGGCTGCGGCCCAGCGGAAGTGCCGGGGTTCTGGTATCCCATATTGACGCGTTTGAGGCGTACCAGATCAGAGAAGCGTGGACATGGGAGAAACAGGCGATTATCAGGGCAAGATTCATCAGCGGAGATATTCGCCTCGCAAATCGCTTTGAGCAGATCCGAAAAGAGGCGATTGGTCAGCCCCGTGACACGCTCAAACTTAGGGAAGAGGTTATCCAGATGCGTGAACGGATGCGTAAGGAAACCCTGATACATGACCCGGAATTTTTTGATCTCAAACAGGGAACGGGCGGGATGGTTGATATTGAATTTCTTGTTCAGTATCTGGTGCTTTTAAAATCTCACGAACATTCCGAACTTCTGAAGTGGCCCGACAATGTGCGTCTCATCGGAACACTGACTCAGACAGGCATCATTGACAACGTGGTAGCTTATTTCCTGAGAAAAGCCTACCTGACTTACAGAACCGTGGGTCACAGGTTAAGCCTTCAGGACAGGGCTGCCAAAGTTCCTGAACACAAATTTCGCCACCTGCGGAAAAAAGTAGAGGGAATTTGGACGTTTTTTCTCGGAAATGAATCCTGAAATGCTTGAAACGTAGGGTGGGTGCAGCGAAGCGGAACCCACCTTGTGCGGATGTCTGGTGGGTTCGCTCCGCTACACCTAAATCTCCTCTGTAAATCAAAATATGTTCAATGATTTCGTTTGTGCATTTATAAATAAATGAATAAGGTGGTGTAAATGCAAAAATTTCGCCTGGGGGGGCTGCCATTTTTGCACTCCGTTCCAATGTCCGGATTTTCATCTGTGCGTATGTCATCGGCGGGCCGATGTCATAAAATGCTCCTTTTGCAATCTCATCAGCCATAAGGGACTCGAAAAAACGCATTGTCCCAGCCAGTTCCAGAAAGGAGTGCGAAAAAGCGAAAATATCGTTTAGGGCTCATTTCCGCATTCTCTTGAGAATTCTGATAGCCGTGGGGAATATCAGGATATTGTTCATTATCTATACACTCTTCTGAACAAAATTGAATTCCAGTTTTTCAAAATCCTCCTGAAACTCTTCCCCGTATTCCAGAGTGTCATCATCGTCCTCCTCGCAGATCCAGTTTATGGAAATACTTTTGCCATTATTCACCGCACCCTCCAAATTCTCAAAAAAAGCCATCAACACCATTGAAGTGCTGCTGTTGAAATAGATAAGTTCCACATTGACAGTCACTTTTTGGGATTCCAACTGACTGAGATATTTTTTGAGCCAGAAAAACACAGGCGTGTAAAACTCTTCGATATTTGCCGGGTAAGATTTGCCTGTGATTTCAAGAGTGTTATTTTCGTAGTCAAAAGATATCTCGGGAGAGGACTTGGTGGCTTTGATTTTCAAATTGTCCATTGCTGACTCCGTTTTAATTTATTAAGGGTAATCACAGAGAATTAATAATGTTTTCAAGGCTGTTTTTACTGCCAAAGCGTAACTTTGACAATCCAGAACAATAGTTTCGGACAGCCAATATCATAATCAGGGAATGAAAGCAACGCATACTTTCAATCAGCTCTGAAAAGTAAAAAGTAAAAAATGAAAGACCTGTCAGATATTAAAATTGAATATTATGTATTATCAATAAATTATTGTGCTGATTTGTCAGAAAATTTTTAATTCAGATATGATGAAATATTTTTTTGCTTGAACAATATCATATCATTATGATAAGTATCTGTTCATAAATTTTCAGGTGTCTGTATCAGTGGATTCCAAGTCAGAACTGAAAAAATGTCCAATTTGTCCAATTCTGCCCGGAATGACAGGGAATTCTGGAAAGTTTTTTGGCAGTTGCTTAACCTTCAACCTTTAACTTTCAACCTTTAACTTTTTATTGTCAAGGAGGATATTTATGTCAAAAGCCAAAGTCAACGGCGTGGAATTGTATTATGAAATCATGGGAGAGGGAGAGCCGGTTGCATTTCTTAACGGCATCCTGATGACAACGGACCGATGGTCCGGGGAAACAGAATTTTTAAAAACCAAATATAAATGTATTCTGCATGACACCAGAGGGCAATTCCGCAGTGAAAAACCGGAAGGGGATTATACCATGGAATTGCACGCGGAAGACTTCATAAGTCTTCTTGACCACCTTGACATTGAAAAATGTCACATCGTGGGAACCTCTTACGGCGGCGAAATAGGGATGATCTTTGCTTATACTTATCCGGAAAGGGTCAAAAGCCTTTCGGTGATCGGTTCTGTCAGTTCTGTGGACATAATTTTGCACAATGAGATTCAGGCGTGGGCGAATGCGTCAAAAGTTGATCTGGAAACATTTATGATCATCCTGAGAGGAATTTACAGTGAAAAATTTCTGATTGAAAACGAAACATATTTAAAGCAGAGAGAGGAATTGATCAAAAAAGTCCCGGAAGAATTTTTTGCTGCTTTTCTGAAACTGGCAAAAGCCGCTCAGAATTTGGATATTACTGAAAAAATTAAAAGTATAAAATGTCCCACGCTGATTATATGCGGAGAGGATGACACGATTACAACACCCCGGCATCATCGCATCATAGCGGATGCCATCCCTGACTCAGAGCTGCTGTTCGTTCATGGTGCGGCTCATGCGCTGGTAATGGAGAAACCGGATCTGATCGCCACCCTTCTCCACGGCTTTATTGAAAGAAACCGATGAGGCATATCTCCCTTTCTGTTTTTCCTCTGTGATCTCTGTTTTTCCTCTGTGATTTCTGTGCCTTTGTGTGGGATCATAAAAAATTCTCTGATTATAACGGATTTTGAGAAGGCTCGGGGAAAATGGCAACGGATAAGAGGATGAAACGGATATTTCTCAAGGGAGGAATTGAAAAATTTATGATAAAACGATTTTGCGTGATTTTGGGCATGCTCATTTTGGGTGTAATGTCAGTCAATCCGCATGTTTCAGACCCCTTTACGTTAAAAGATGACAAGCCGGCAATCTTACATGCATTTGCATTGCTGCTTCTGATAAGTTTTTTAACCGCCAGAGTTTATACGCATCTGAATGCCTCGGAAATCAGGCGGATCATCAAATATGCGACGATATGGCTCTGTATTTTCCTGGCCGTTGCGGTTGCTCACAGCTACCGCTTTGAACTGGTCCAGGTAAAAAATAAGGTCTTGGCGAACTTGTTTCCTGGCCGGAGTTTTGAAAAGATGCCCGGCACGATGAGTTTCCAGATATCGCCGAACGGGCATTTTTACATACAGGCAATGGTCAATGGCATCCCGCTTCGATTCCTCGCTGACACCGGAGCCAGCCATATTGTTCTTACGCCAAAAGCAGGAAAAAAGCTCGGATTCAATCTGGATCAGATATCTTTTGACCGGACTTACCAAACTGCAAACGGTATGGGCCGGGGCGCTTCTGTTCGGCTCACTGATATGAAGATCGGTGAACTTCGTCTCAGGAATGTGAGGGCTTCGATTAATGAGTCACCGATGAGTCATTCGCTTCTGGGGATGAGCTTTTTTAACCGCCTGAAAGGGTATAAGGTGAAAAACGGAGTGCTGACGTTGTATTATTAATCCCGATTTAAGTTTCGGACGGGGTTGCAA
>JAOZLU010000005.1:13579-37749 GCA_029934695.1 Desulfobacterales bacterium
GTTTCGGACGGGGTTGCAAGTTTCGGACGGGGTTGCAAACCCCGTCCGGCAACGTACCCCGTCCGGCAAGTTTTCTGACCGGAAACCGTTCCTGAATCTGTGTATCTTCGTGCATCTTCATGTCCTTCGCGGATCCCTGAGAAGCACTGATTCAAATCACCCTTCAATTCCGTTTATGATTTCCGCCACTGCCTCGCCTGCCTCATCAAATGCGAAATCTTTGATGAATCTGTCAATATTTTTGATTTTCTGGTCTATGTCCCCGGGCAGCGTCTGATCGAGAATTGACTCTATGATCTTTGAACTGCCCAGAGGGTCTAAACTCTCCAGATATTTACCTAATATTTTTAAAAGATTGTAGATTCCTTCCACATCTGGCGGCTCGGTTTCCCCCTGTCCATATTTCTGATCTTTTTCAATTTGTTCAAGTGATGCGACAGATGTTGCTACAATATCGAATTCCTTTTTCACAGTTTCAAAAAGTTCGGACAAAACCGCCATTTCCTGTTCATCCGCAGCGATTTCGAGAATTTTGGCAGCGTCCCCAAGTTTATGAGCGGAGATATTGCCTCCGACCCCGGCCGTGGTATGGGCAAACTGCCGGATTTCCTTACGGTTATTCTCTTTCATGGCCTCGTTCAGTTTTTCAAGCACCATCTTCTGATCTTCGGAAACATTACGGAGCAGTCTGGCAAACACATCCCAGGTGATGCCGGTGCGCCGGAGCGCATCCGGGATATCAATGCCCGGAAGGGTTGGAAACTGGAAACTGGATGCTGGAGATTGGGACACAGAACTGTCAACTCGAGTTTCGAGTTTCGAGTTTTGAGTTTTGAGTTTTGAGTTTTCAGGCAGCCATTTTTTAAGCGTCCTGAATAATTCAAGCCGGTCAATGGGTTTGCTCACATAATCGTTCATCCCGGCCTCCAGGCATCGCTCCCGATCTCCTTTCATGGCATAAGCCGTCATGGCGATGATGGGAATATGCCCCCCGGGTTCCGTGCGTTGAGCCTCGAATTTCCTAATTTCCCTTGCAGCCTCCAAACCGTCCATCACGGGCATCTGGACATCCATCAGCACGGCTGCGTACTCGTTTTGCCGAACTGCTTCCACAGCCTGCCTGCCGTTTTCCGCAATATCAACGGTAAATCCGGCATTGGAAAGGACTTCACAGGCCACGATCTGATTGGCTTTGTTGTCTTCCGTGAGAAGAACAGAAACGCCTCTGAATTCTCCTTCTGTCAAAAGCACATCTTTTCTTGGCCCGGGCAGGGACGCGTAACCGAAAGCTTCCATGATCGTATTGAAGAGGGATAAATGGTCAAAAGGCTTGAACAGAAAGCCGCTGATCCCGATCTTTTCTGATTGACCGATCACCTCTTCACTGCCATAGGCGCTCATCAGAACGATACGCAGACATTTCTCGTCCTTCAGGATTTCCTCAGATGCCTTCAGCCCGTCCATGCCGGGCAGATTCCAGTCTATGAGCATCAGGTCGAATTGCCGGTCACCTGCTCTCAGCATGTTCATGGCTTCTTCGGCCGTGTTCACACTTTCGCTCCTGAGAGCGAAGCTTTCAAGCATTGTGCTGAGTACGACGCTGGTAAGCTCGTTGTCTTCGACCAAAAGAATGTTCATGCCTTGTATTTCATTGGGAAATATCCGTTCTGTCCCATCCGTGATATCCCTTATTCCAAAGCAGGCTGTGAAGGAAAATACGCTTCCTTTGTCCGGCTCGCTTTTCACAGTTATGCCGTCGCCGCCCATCATGCATACCAGTCTCTGGCTGATGCTCAGGCCCAGTCCTGTGCCGCCGTACTTCCTTGATGTGGAAGTATCGGCCTGGGCAAAGGCGTCGAAAAGTTTCTCTGCCTTATCATGAGGAATGCCGATACCCGTATCTGAAACAGTGAAACCCAGCACTGTCTCATGTTCATTCTGTTCAACCACAGTGATTTTAAGGCATATATTGCCTTCTTCGGTGAACTTGAACGCGTTGCCGATCAGATTGATTAATATCTGGCGCAATCGGAGCGAATCTCCCAACAGATCGCATGGCACATCCGGTCTCGCGTCCATGATCAGCTCAATTCCCTTTTGAAAAACCATGTTTCTGAAATTATCCGTAACCTCATTCAAAAGATCATGCAGCATAAAAGGGCTGATCTCAAGATCAAGCTTGCCTGCCTCAATTTTTGAAAAATCAAGAATATCGTTAAGAAGAGCCAGAAGAGACTTGGACGAAGAACGAAGAATGCTCAGGTATTCCCGCTGTTTTGCACTGAGTGCCGTGCCCATGATCAGATCACCCATGCCGATAATGGCGTTCATGGGGGTGCGGATCTCATGACTCATATTGGCAAGAAATTCGCTTTTGGCCCGGCTGGCTGCTTCTGCATTCTCTTTGGCCGCTTTCAGCTTCTCCGAGGCCAGTTTTTTCTCGGTAATATCCTGAGCAATCCCGATTCTTTTAACCGCTTCGCCGATTTTATTAAAAATCGTATGGCCCTCAGCCCAGACCGATCGTTCCATACCATCCGGACGCACAATCCTGTATTCCATGGAAAATTTTTCGCCATCGGCCAGGAATTTCCCATGCGCCTTTTGCAACATCTCCCTGTCATCAGGATGAATGAAGCGTTCTGTGACTACCTGAAAATCATTATCAAAGGATTCTTTCGGATCAACGCCGAACAGCCGGAACATTTCACGGGACCACTTTGTCCTATTGGTGGCAATATTCAATGTCCAGCTCCCAATGTGGCCGATTTCCTGAGCATATTCAAGGGACTTCCGAGCCTCCTCCAAGTCTTTGTTGGCTTCGAGAAGTTCAGCCGTGCGTTCCTCAACCCGCCTTTCCAATGCTTCATTTGCCTCATGCAGGGCAGCCTTGGCAAGCTGCTCCTGTCTTAACGCATTTTTGAGTTGCCGGACATGTTCTATTGCTTTGGCGAGCGTGATTTTCACATCCTCAAAATTTATCGGTTTGGTCAGGAAGTCAAATGCCCCGGCATTCATCGCTTTCCTGATATTTGCCATATCTCCGTAAGCAGATACAACAATAGTCGTTAAAACCGGGTTGAAAGATGCCTTCAATTTTTGCAGTTCATTCAGTAAGGTCAGTCCGTTCATTCTGGGCATATTCAGGTCGGTCATGACAATATCTGCCTCTGGTTCAGCTTTCAATTTCTCCAAGGCTTCCAGCCCGTTCAGGGCAAAAAAAAACTCAATTTCTTTGCTACGTATCTCGTGCCTGAATAACTGGCGGATAATTAGCTGAAGCTTGGGTTCATCGTCAACAAAGAGTATTTTCGTTGGCATATTCGTCTCCTTATGAGATCATTTATCAGTGGGAATTGGCAACTGATCACGGACATGACTACTTGGGCAGAGTGATAATAAATTCTGCATACTCTCCCTCTTCTGTCTCAACTTCAATCCTGCCCTGATGACCCTGCACAACAATGTTATAGCTGATAGATAATCCCAATCCTGTTCTTTCACCTTCCGGCTTGGTGGTGACAAATGGATTGAAGATTTCAGATACGATCCCCGCGGGTATGCCGGTTCCGTTATCCCGAATTCGTATCTCGATGTGGTCTGTCAAGTTTCTGGTAGTCAGGTCAAGCAGAGGAACATAGCCTTCGCCTATTTTTTTTTTCTTTTCGCGTGTGGCATAATACGCATTGTTTATCATATTCACAAAGACCCGGCTGACATCCTGGGGTATAATCTGCAATGGTTCAAGGGTCGGATCATAGTCTGCTTCAATACTGATATCAAAATAAGTGTCTTTGCCGCGCATGCTGTGGCAGGCCAGATTCACGGCTTCTCCCAGCAAGGCATTCAAATCTGTCTTCTGAAAGTGTCCTGTTGTCCCGTGCGAATGAATCAGCATACTGCGTATGATACTGTCCGCACGCTGACCTTCCTCATTTATATGGGCGGCATTCGACTGCAAATCCTTCAGAATCTCGGCAAGCTTTTCACAGATATCGGGATACATGCACTCTTTTTGTGAGTCAATGAGTTCTTCTATCTCACAGGCTAACTCAATAGACAGCGCAGCAAAGCTGTTAATGAAGTTCAGGGGATTTTTGATCTCGTGAGCGATGCCTGCGGTGAGCATTCCCAATGAGGCCATTTTTTCCTGAACGATAAGCTGATCCTGAGTTTTTTTGAGATTTTCAAGGGCCTGGGACAGTTCCTGAGTCCGCTCGACCACTTTTTGTTCCAAGGTCTGATTGGCCTCGGCCAATAAAACTTCTATCCGTTTGCGTTCATCAATCTCCTGTTGAGCCTGGACATACAATTTTTCAAGGAGTTCATTTTGTTCAGCCAGTTGTTTGTCCCTGGAATAACTGTACAAAGCTTTTGTCACCGTGAGCCTGAGGTCTGCCTCGTCCCAGGGCTTGGCAATATAGCGGTAGAGGTTGGCATTGTTGACCGCATTGCCCACCGCACTGACATCTGCCTGCCCGGTTAAAAATATCTTCAAGGCCCTGGGATAGCGATCGTGAATCTTTATCAGCAGTTCATCCCCTTTCATCCCCGGCATGATCTGGTCAGAGATGATGAGCGGAACCTCAATCCCCTCATCCATCAGTTCTTCAAGAACCTCGAGGGCTTCCTCACCGCTTTCAGCAACCTCAATAATATAATCATTTCCCAGATGATAAACAAGCTGATCCCTGAGACTGGTCAGGATAAAGTCTTCATCATCCACACATAAAATTACAGGTTTACTCATTGATTATTTCTCCAATCCGGATACGAGCGTCTCCATCAACTCTTTCTCAGTCCATGGCTTATGCAGACAGCGATGCAAGTTTGCCTCGCGTCGCGTTCGTTCAATGGCCTCATCATCCGCATGTCCTGTCAGCATGACCTTGACAATGCCGGGGAATTGCTGATGGACCCGGATGAGAAATTCATCGCCTTTCATATTCGGCATGAGCCAGTCAGAAACAATGATGAGAATTTCCACGTCATCTTCATCCAGCTCCGAAATGACTTCAAACGCTTCATCAGCACTTTCAGCAAATTCATAAGTGTAACGGTTGCCAAAATAATTCTGAAGCTGATCCCTCAGACTGGTCAGAATGATTTCCTCATCATCAACACATAAAATGACTTTTTTGAGCATAATTGATCCTCCCTGGTTCAGTGTTTATTGATAACTGTTTACGAACTGCTCCCTGACAACCGGCAAATCACTCAATGGCTGGTGATCCAGACAGCCGTAAGGATGTAGGGTGGGTGCAACGTAGCGGAACCCACCAGACATGCTCACAAGGTGGGTTTCGCTTCGCTGCACCCACCCTACACAATGACTACTGGTGAATTGGCAGAAAAACACTGAATGTTGTCTTTCCCGGCTGGCTCTCCACTTCTATTCTGCCCTGGTGCCGATCAATGATTTTACGGACAATATCCAGTCCCAGCCCGCTCCCTTCTCCAGCGATTTTGGTAGTGAAAAACGGCTCAAAAATACGGTCTTTGTCTGCCTGGGATATGCCGCTTCCGGAATCGGTAAGTTGGACGACAACATTGCTGCCCAGCTCAAAAACCGCAATTCCCAATTTTCCCTTACCATCCATTGCCTGAATCGCGTTATGAATGAGATTCGTCCAGACCTGATTCAACTCATCAGGATAACACCGGACAGCCGGCGTCTTCCCATAATTCCTGACGACTTCGATGCCATGCTTCAACTGGGTATGGTAGAGGGTGAGGACGACATCAATGCCCTCTGTCACCTTTGCATTGATCTTCTTGCCTGATTTATCATGGCGAGCATAGTTTTTCAGGGCAAAGACAATTTTGGAGGCCCGCTCTACGGCCATTATAATATTCTTGCTGTTATTTTGCTGCACACACAGATTATAGGCGGCTTGTAAAACAAAAGTATTGTTTTCTTCTTTCAAAAGGCGCATAAAAGGGGAAACATCTTCACTGACACCCATATTCACCAAAGTATTGGCAACTGAATCCGACTCGCTGACCCCCTCTGCTTCCAGTTCTTTTTTCAATATTCGTCTCCGCGTTCTCGCCTCTCTTGAAGACAGATTTGCCTTATTTTCAAAGGCAACCTGTAAAAGCGCAAGGAAATCGGTCTGCCGCTTCGGGGAGAGTTCCTGAAACAGTTGAGGGAGTTGCCGGACAGAGGCGTTGAGCGCGTTGGAAATATTGCTGATCGAAGCCCGTATTGCTCCCAGCGGTGTATTGATTTCATGGGCAATGCCCGCCACGAGCTGACCCAGCGCGGCCATTTTTTCCTGGAGAATGAGCTGATTCTGAGTGGCTTTCAGTTCCTCCAAGGTTTCAGACAGTTCCCTGTTTTTTTCCTCAAGATGTTTTTGCAGCTTCCGTAAGGACAGGTGAGTTTCAACGCGGGCCAGAACCTCCTCAGTCTGAAACGGTTTGGTGATGTAATCAACGCCTCCGAGGGAGAAGGCTTTCAGCTTATCCAGAACTTCATTCTTCGCGCTGATAAAGATCACCGGTATATCCCGGGTCCGTTCATCCGCCTTCAACTGTTTGCAGACTTCATATCCGGACATACGGGGCATCATGATGTCAAGCAAAATCAGATCAGGAGGTTCCATCTGTGCAGCGGACAGGGCCAGAGAGCCGTCAGGCACGGGCCTGACCATGTATTCCTGCTCGATCAGCATCTCTGACAAAAGGCGCAAATTGGCGCGGGTGTCATCAACAATTAAAATATCTGCTTTGGTATCATTCATATCGGTTCTCCTGCATTTATACTTGTATCATTCCTTTCCTGACAGTGAAAAGTTCAAAGTGAATCACTGATATATTATCAACTTGGACAGAAATCAAGATTTTTTCAAAAAGCTTGATTTTCGGTCAATGCCAAATTCTGAACTGGCTTTATTTGACTGGCCTTATTTGTCTGGTTCCTTTGCTTTCTGAATTAAGGCCAGAATTCTGGCGTACTCAAAATCATCGGCCAGCCTTGCAAGCGCATCGGCCAAACCAGAATCATGCTCGCCGATTTCGTCAATGAGCGCGGCAATCCTGTCCATACTGGCCCGGATGGTGGCCTGTTCCAAGTTCTCAATTAAATCAGATGGCAACGCAGCAAAAGCAGCGGGTGTCAGCGCAACCTGTCCGCCGTTCGATGTCCGTTCTTCGGTGCTTACAGAGGGTTCATCATAGACATAGCGCACCCCCAGATGTTTTCCCATCATATCAAAGAGATCTGATTCCCTGAAAGGCTTGCGCAAAAAATCATCGCAGCCCGCGGACAGCACAACTTTCCGCTCCTCCTCAAGGGTGCTGGCGGTCAGCGCGATGACAGCAGTGGCCTGCCCCCTCGTGGTGGCTTTTATCTGTTTTGCAGCCTCGTAGCCATCCATCACAGGCATACGCATATCCATCCAAACCAGATGTGGCTCCCAGGTTTTCCATACTTCAACCGCCTCCTGACCGTCGCAGGCTTCCTTAAGCTCAAATCCGAGGGGATTCAGCAGTTTGACCAATAGCCGGCGATTGTTCTGCTTGTTGTCAACAATCAGGATACGATAGCGGGGCTGATCAGGTTCCAGGGAAATGACCCGGCGTTCAGGTTGCCTGGTTCGGATATCTGCCGCGTCCGCCGCGCTGATTCGGATGTCAAATTTGAACACGGTTCCACGGCCCACTTCGCTGGTGACACTCATCTCGCCGCCCATCAGCTGCACAAATTTACGGCTGATAGGCAACCCCAGACCGGTTCCTTCCTGAGATTCCTGACCGCTTCTCGTCTGTACAAACGCTTCAAACAGCGCGTCCAATTCTTCCGGGGCAATGCCGGCACCTGTGTCCTCGATCTCAAAGCGGATCATCCATTGTCCGTTATCTGTTTCCATTGCCTCGGACGGATCATCGCTGCCCCCTGACCGCTGCCCCCGCGCGGCTGATACCCTTAAACACACCCCTCCCTCTTTGGTGAACTTGACAGCATTGTTGAGCAGGTTAATCAGTACCTGACGCAGACGCATCTCATCTGTCCGCACATATTGAAGTACACCCGGCACACGCTCAAAAATTATTTGCAGGTCTTTTTCCTGGGCCTGCAGACGGAACATGCCTTCCAAATCGTCGAGCATGCGGTATAAATCAAAGTTCTGTTCTTGAAGTGAGACGCGTCCGGCCTCAATTTTGGACATATCCAGCACGTCGTTGATGAGGGTCAGCAAATGTTCCCCGCTGCGGATGATGATCGAAAGATTTTCCTGGTGATCCGGGAGCAGATTCCGTCCCCTGGTCATGAGCTGGGCAAAGCCCAGAATGGCGTTCAGAGGTGTGCGAAGTTCGTGGCTCATATTGGCGAGGAAAGCGCTTTTGGCCTGGTTGGCAGCTTCAGCCGCGTCTTTGGCCCTCCGGAGTTCCACTTCCGCCTGCTTCAGTGCTTTTTCCGCCTGCTTTCGCTCGTTGATCTCTTTTCGGAGCTGGGTGTTTTTCTCCTGAAGATGTTTTTGCAGATGTCTCAATGCCAGATGCGTTTCAACACGAGCCAGAACCTCCTCACTCTGGAACGGCTTGGTGATATAGTCCACCCCGCCGCTCGTAAAGGCTTTTACTTTGTCAACGACTTCATCCAGGGCACTGATAAATATGACAGGGGTGTCGCGAGTCTGTTCATCCGCCTTTAACTGTTCGCAGACTTCATAGCCTGACATATCGGGCATGATAATGTCCAACAAAATCAGATCAAAGGGTTCTTCCCGCGCACTTGATATGGCCTGGCGGCCGTTCAGGGCAGGCCGGACGCTGTATCCGTGCCTGGTCAGTATCCTGGCTAAAAAACGCAAACTGACCCGCGTGTCATCAACGACCAGAATATTTGCTTTTGGATGATTTGTCTGGTATTCACTCATTATTCATTTCCCATGGTTCCTGCGTTTTTCAGATTATAACGGATTCACCCTTCGGCAAGCTCAGGGGCCGAGCACGGAGAACTGCAGAGTTCTACTGTCTTTCTCTGCGGTTCTCCGCGTCCCGGGCCAGTTCATCTCCGTCCAGGTCGTGCCAGAATTTATGTTTACCATCTTCTCTGCGTCCCGGACTCTGAGCTTGTCGAAGAATGTATGATTTTTAATAAGATTTCAGATGCCTCGTCAAAACCGAAATCTTTGATGAATGTGTCTATTTTTCTGATTTCGTTATCCATATCTCCGGGCAACGCATATTCGAGAAGCGTCTCTGTTATCTCGGCACTGCCAAAAGGGTCCAAATTATTCAGGCATTCCTCCAAATTTTTAAGGGATTCAAGAATCTCATTCAAGCCTGCTGACACTGCTTTTTCCTGCTCCCCGGCCTGTCTGGATGAATTGACGGACTCCAAGCGTTCTTCATCCTTGATTGCTCTGACTTTGCGAGGAATTTCAGACAGCAGTTTCAGCCCGAAACAGGCGGTAAAGGAAAAAACGCTTCCTTTGCCCGGTTCACTTTCCACGGTAATGCCGCTCCCCCCCATGAGGATGACCAGCTTCTGGCTGATGGCCAGGCCCAGCCCGGTGCCGCCGTATTTTCTTGTGATGGAACCGTCTGCCTGGATAAATGTCTCAAAAAGAGAGTCTGCTGTTTCACGCGGAATTCCGATTCCCGTATCTGAGACACAAAACGCCAGCACAGCTTCGTGGGTATGTTGCTCAGTCACAGAAATTTTGAGATGAATTTCTCCTTTTTCGGTGAATTTGAAAGCGTTGCTGATCAGATTATCCAGAATTTGACGCAATCGTGAGGCATCTCCCACCAAGCCGCCTGGTGCGGACGGCAAGACCTCTGTGACAAAGTCAATTCCTTTCTGCAAACTGTTACTCCTGAAGCCGTCCGTGATATCCGCCAAAAAATCATCTACCCTGAAAGGCGCGGCTTCAATCCCCAGCCTGCCTGCCTCAATTTCTGCAAAATCAATGATCCCGTTGAGAATCGCCAGAAGAGACCGGGATGAGGTTCGGACAGCCTTCAGGTATTCCTGCTGTTCTCCGTTCAATTCTGTCTCCAACGCCAAGTCAGTCATGCCGATGACGCTGTTCATGGGGGTACGGATTTCGTGGGACATATTCGCCAAAAACTCGCTTTTTGCCCGACTTGCCTGTTCAGACTGTTTCTTGGCAATTTCGAGTTCTTTAGCATGACTTATCAGCTTTTCATTCGTCTCGGTCAGTTCGGAAGTGCGTTTTTCCACCAGTTCTTCGAGGTGAAAACGATGTCGGCTGATGGTGTCCAGCATATCATTGAGGGCAAATCCGAGTTCAGCGATCTCATTTCTGGATCTGGAAAAAAAACGCGCCTGAGTGTCACCGGATCTGACCTTCATCACAACCTTTGACATTTGTCTGACAGGATTGACAATTTTTCTGGCCATTATATCAAGGATGAATAGGAGCGAAACAAAGGCAATCCCCGCGGAAATTAAAAACCATTTCCGCAAGTCGCTGTGCAGATTTTTGCCTGTTGATATCGCATTTGAGGAAAGCGTTTCCACTGTCTGAGCGATGTATGAAAAGAGATTCGTCAGTTCATCGCTTATCTCGTCAAACTGCTTGTTAATCACCCGGATATCTTTTTCCAGCGTAAAGTCATACGCCATGGAACTGTCCAGATTTTCAATATGGAATTGTATCCGCGTATCCGTATTCTGGGATGCTGACATTTTTTTCTTCAGCAATTCAAAAATCATTTTGAATGCCTGATATTCCGAATCTCTCCGGTTTCGCAGATAGGCACCGATAAATCGGTCCAGATTCCGAACCAGTCTGAGAGAACTGATGTCATTGTTCATCAGAATGGAGGAGGAGAATACCTGATAACCTGAGTTGATCTGAGTCAGGTTCAGCTTCCGATCCGTCTCAAACTGTATAAGACGGTTGAAGGCGTTTTCATATTCGGACATCAGGCGGGCTATCTGAGATATTTCATCTGACAAGTGAATTGTCAGGAGCTTCGAGTCAAAGCCAGCTACCCTTTTTCGGATATTTTCAACCGCAGTTCCGAATTGCCTGTCCGCATCAGGATGGTTTTTTGTATGGATGATCTGTCCCCAGTATCTGATCTTCCAGAACTCTTTTTCCAATTCTTTGATTTCTTTGTTTATTATTGAAAATCCCCGCTCTGTTTCCGAACTGGTCTTCAGATGGCTGAGAAACACGGCAAGCTCGACATAGCCCACGCAAAACAAAAGAATCAGGAAGCCTACGATAATATAAAACCTTTGTTTTATACTCTTGGGAATCAGCATGAGTTATCCTTGTCCAGATTGAAGATTCACTCGGTGTTCCTTTGCCGGACGGGGTTTGCAACCCCGTCCGCAATGTTTTCGCAATGTTTTCTTTGCCTCTTTGCCGGACGGGATTGCAGTCCGGCAGCGTAGCGTCCATAATTTGCCTTGCCAGACGGGGTTTGCAACCCCGTCCGGCAGTCTTAGCTTGATGCATATGGGTTGCAAACCCCGTCCGGCTGCAAAGTCCGGCAAAAGGGCTGAATCATCAGTCATCAATCAGTTTCAGGTCCACAAGTATGACCTTGGGCAATTTTTCTCCCCTGAACACACGGACGGCACTTTGAACGGCAATCCATCCTATTCTTTCCGGTTTCTGGGCAATAGTGGCTGCAAGCTTTTTCTGTCTGACAGCCTCATAAGCGTCAGGCGTGGCATCGAAACCGACAATAATGGGAAGTGGCTGAATATTGACGGATTCAAACGCTTCTATGACGCCAAGAGTCATTGAGTCATTATGTGCAAATACTGCGTCAAAGGAATCCCCTTTTTTCAAAATCCGTTTGACAAATTCCCTGGCCTTGGCCTGATCAAAATCAGCAATGCCTCTCATACCAACTTTCATGTCAGGATATTTTCCGATAACTTCATCAAATCCCTGGCCGCGGTCGTGGGCCGCAGATGTTCCGGGGATTCCCTCAATTTCCAGGATATTTCCCCTGCCTTTTAACTGCTTTGCTATGAATTCGCCAGCCATCCGGCCGCCTGCGATATTGTCCGAGGCAATATGAGAAATGACGATATCCTCTCTCAACGATTTTCGATCCGCGGTGATCACTTTTATTCCTGAAGCATCTGCCGTTTCTATGGCCTGCGAAACAGCTTCGGCATTGGTTGGATTGATGATGATCAGATCGGCCTTCTCCTGTATGAAACTTTGTATGTCAAGCAGTTGCCTGGCATCGTCATTCCCAGCGTCTGCCACCGAAAGCCGGACACCGAAGAGTTTTGACGCTTCCTTGGCGGATTTGCACAATGACTCGAAAAAAGGATTTTTTGCGTCTGATATTGAAAGAGCTATTTTTTTTTCAAAACTGTCATGAGTGATCAGGTTCAGAGGCGTAGCCGTATAATCTGGGAGACTATGACCAGCCAGTGCCCGGGCTGCCAACACCACTCCGTATTCTCCCATGAGTTCGGGATGCTGTTCTATGGTGGCATGCATACGCTTGTTTTGCATTTCATGGCGCGCCTCTTCGATATTGTCATAAGCTCCTACCCAGACCTTGCCTGCCAGCCCGAACATATCCAAAGCCTGAATTGTTCCCAGGGCCATATTGTCATTGGCACAGAGAATTGCATCTGCATTCTGATCTTTTTGCAGCAGCCTGCTCACCACTGAGAAAGCCTCATCTTTATGCCAGTTCGCAGTTTCACTGGCCACTATTTCAATTTTGCTTCCGGATGTTAAGGATTCGGTAAATCCTTTTTTTCTCAGTTCCGCATTTTCAACCCCCCGCATCCCTTCGATGATGATGACGCGGCCCTTATTGTCTAATTTTCCCCTGATATAATTCCCGACCATCGCGGCACCCTCCTGATTGTCCGATCCGACAAAGGGGATGGAAACCTTATGACGCGCCAAGGTTTCCTTATGAAGGGGATTATCAATATTGACAACTGCAATACCGCTTTCCACGGCTTTTCTGCATATCGGAACCAGCCTTTTTGAATCCGCGGGTGCGATTATAATCGCACCATATCGTCTTGATATCAGATTGTCAACAATGCCGATCTGCCGTTCAACCTCAGTCTCCCTTTCCACGCCGAAAACTTCAAAGGGGATATTATTTTGCTTTGCATACGCTTTGGCACCGGATTCCATTTTCAGAAAAAAGGGGTTGAAAAGGTCTTTCATCACCAAGGCCACCGTCTTTTCATTTCCGGCCGCCGCGAAATTCACCCCCATCACCATCACACACATAAAAACACATATCACTCTGATAAACATAACTATATTCCTTTCAAAACGGTTGTAAAAAAATAACATATCCTGATTCTATCACCTCTGCCTGTCATTCCGGTTTTTTCATGTGAACGAACGGGTTCCTCTTCTGCCAAAAAAACCGGGTTTCTTTTTATTTCCCGAACCCGAACCCCACAACAGTGACATCGTCCTGCATTTCATTGGTGCCCTTGTATGTGTGAAACGCATCCAGAAGGATTTCCCGCCGTTTTTCAAAAGGAAGGTGCATCACCTCCTTCAACAAATTTTTAAAACGCCTGTTGCCAAACCGGCGTTCATCTTTCTCGTCCAACTGGTCTGCAAATCCGTCGCTGAACATATAAAAGGACATCCCCTCCTTTATATTAATTATATGATTTGTGAATTCAAATTCCAAATCGGATCTTTTATAGCCGATGCTTTGTCTGTCGCCTTTGACAACGATTATTTCGTCATCGTAAATGTGGAGCAGCGGCAGTTTTGCCCCGGCAAAAATCAGTTGAGCATTATCAGGCGCACCTGATGAAAGCCCGCTGATAAGACATACAGTGGCATCCAGGCCGTCATCGGAAAGGGCGCGCTCCGTGTCCTGCTGAAGGGTTTTTTTGACAAAAACATTCAGTTGCTTCAGTATCTGGGCCGGATCACAGCATCCCTCATCCTTTACAATTTTTGTCATGCCGGAAGAAGCGATCATGGTCATAAAGGCTCCGGGCACCCCGTGACCAGTGCAGTCAATGACAGCGACAATAAAGCCTCCCACGCCCTCTCCGGCCGGGGAGGGAAAATACTCTGTAAATATGAAATCTCCGCCCACGATATCTCTGGGCATCCAGATAAAAAAACTGTCAGGAAGGAAGGGTTTAATGTTTTCGGGACTTGGCAGCAGTGAACGCTGTATGATGTTGGCGTACTGGATGCTTGCCATAATCTTTTCATTCGCAGTTTCGGAAGATTCCTTGGCTGCCCGCAACGCCTGATTTGCAAGTCTGAGGGACAGATGTGTATTGATTCTGGCTTTGACTTCAAGAATTTCAAAAGGTTTGGTGATGTAGTCAACCGCACCGACCTTGAATCCGTCGGTTTTATTCTCCACGTCATTCATGGCACTGAGAAATATGATGGGGATGTCCCGCGTGTAAGGATCATTCTTGATCTGGCGGCAAACCTCGTAGCCGTCCATCCCCGGCATCATAATATCCAGCAGTATAAGATCAGGCGGGGTGGATTGAACAAATTTCAAGGCTCTCTCGCCGCTGAGTGCGACGCTGAGTTTGTAATCATTTTTAAGCGCCTGCAATAAAAAATTAATGTTTGATTTGGTATCATCCACAAGAAGCACCTTACATTGAGCAAGATCATTCATTACTTCCTCCTTTGAGATAAGTGTCAGAGGCCAGTTTCAGAGTTGAAAGTTGAAAGTTAAAAGTTAAAGCCGGGTTTCTTTCCTGTAATGGCAGACGGCAACCTGTAATTCTTTCCTTATCAGATTGTGGTCAGAAATTAAAGCATAAAAATCACTAATCCGAAAACTTGCTGGATATACTGTAAGTACCCGGCCAAAAGTTTTCCGGGATTTTTTTCTGGGAAAACAGCTTCCGCAAACCGCGGATGAACACGGATGAACGCGGATGAGTCCGCGGCAGACAGACCGTCCGCGTTCATCTGCGTTCATCCGCGGCTCACAACGGAAAAGTTGTTCCTCATATGCAGATACCTGAAAACATAATGGATAGGTACTTATAATTTTTTTTTACTGTTCAGGAAATTATAAAACCCTGATCAGGTTCTGATAAAATAATAAATGTAATATGAATTGGCAGGAAATCAAATATGGCATCAGATCATCCATTGTTTTCTTCTTCAATAAGTTTTAATAAAATTTCTTTTGCCTCGTCAAATCCAAAATCATTGACGAGTGTGCCGATCTTTCTGATTTTCTCATCCATATCTCCGGGCATGGTCTGTCCGGTAATACGCTCTATAATATCCGAACTGCCAAACGGGTCTAAATCATTCAGACATTCCTCCAAGCGCTTTAAGGTGTCATAAAGTTCATTCATATTGGCCGGCCCTATTTTTTTCTGCTTATCTTTCTCATCTTTTCCGATTTTTTCAAGAGAGGAAACCGAGACAGACACCACGGTGAATTCTTTTTCCACGGATTCCAAAAGATCGGACAGAGCCTCATCATCATCATTTGCTGCATGTTCAAGAGCTTTGGCGGCTTTCTGAAGTTCATAAGCGGAGACATTCCCGCTGGCACCGACCATAGAATGGGCAAGCCTCCTGATTTCCTTACGATTACCTTCTTTCACAGCCTGCCCCAGCAATGCAAGCGTCATTTTCTGATCTTTGATAACATCGTGAAGGAGCCTTTGGAACACGTCCCAGGCAATACCTGTGCGCCGGAGCGCATCCGGGATATTGATACCCGGGAGAACTGGAAACTGGGAAGCGGAACTGTCAACCTGAGTTTCGAGTTTTGAGTTTCCAGTTTCCAGTTTCCAGTTTCGGGAGGATTCCGGCAACCATTTTTTCAGGGCACTGAAAAGCTCAACCCGGTCTATGGGCTTGCTCACATAGTCATTCATCCCGGCTTCCAGACACCGCTCCCGATCCCCTTTCATGGCATGAGCCGTCATGGCAATGATGGGAATGCGGATTCCCAGTTTCCGAATCTCCTTTGATGCTTCCAAACCGTCCATCTCCGGCATCTGAACATCCATCAGCACGACTGCGTATTCTTTTTGTCGAATCGCATCCACACACTCTCTGCCATTTTCCGCGATATCCACGGTGAATCCGACCTTGGAGAGAACTTCATAAGCCACGATCTGATTGGCATTGTTATCTTCCGCGAGAAGGATGCACTCTCCTTTGAAATCCTTCTCCATCATGAGAACATCTTCCTTTGGTGCGGACTGATACGCATAACCAAACGCCTCCATAATACTGTTGAAAAGAGATAAACAACTGAAAGGCTTAAATAAAAATCCGCTGATGCCGATCTCTTCGGCCTGAAGAATGAGGCTTTCATGGCCATAAGCACTCATCAGAATGATGTGCAGGTTTTTCAGGGACTCATTCTTCAGAATCTCCTCAGACGCTCTCAGTCCGTCCATGCCGGGAAGGTTCCAGGCCATGATCACCAAGTCGAATTGCTGCCTGCCCGCATTCAGCATAAGCAGAGAGTCCTCGGCTGTTCCAGCGTCCTCGCTTCTGAATCCGAAAGCTTCAAGCGTATTGCCGAGTATTGCCCGAATCATGGCGTTATCTTCGACCACAAGGACATTCAGATTTCGGATTTCATCAGGAAAAATCTGCTCAGTCCGTTCCGGGAGTTTCTTTATCCCAAAGCTGGCTGTGAAAGAAAATGCACTGCCTTGTCCCAGTGTGCTTTCAACGGTTATCTTCTCGCCGCCCATCATAAGCACCAGTCTTTGGCTGATGGTCAGTCCCAGTCCCGTGCCGCCATACTTTCTCGATGTGGAACTGTCTGCCTGGGTAAAGGCATTAAAAAGCATATTTGCTTTATCTTCGGAGATGCCGATCCCCGTATCCAGAACAGTGAAACGCAGCACAGCGTTTCCATCCTGAAGTGCGGCAGTTATTCTGAGGCAGATGTGGCCTTCTTTGGTAAACTTGAACGCATTGCCGATAAGATTGACGAGAACCTGACGCAGTCGGAGCGGGTCGCCCACCAGACTGTGCGGCACATCCGGCGCGACATCCAATATCAGTTCGATCCTCTTTTGCAAAACCATGTTTCTGAAGTTATCCGCGACTTCACTCAGAAACTCTTCCAGCATAAAAGGAACAAGTTCAAAGTCAAGCTTGCCTGCCTCAATTTTTGAAAAATCAAGAATATCATTGAGAATGCCCAGAAGAGACCGGGATGAGGATCGGATAAGGCTCAGGTATTTTCGCTGCTTTGCGCTCAGATCCGTCTCCAGGATCAGGTCTCCCATGCCGATGATGGCGTTCATGGGAGTGCGTATCTCGTGGCTCATGTTGGCAAGAAATTCGCTTTTGGCCTTGTTGGCGGCTTCGGCAGTTTTTTTGGCCTCCTGCAATTCTTTCAAATTTCTTGAATTGCCCAGAGATATGGCTGCAAACTCTCCGAATCCGGATGCCAGACGGGCGTCATTGTCGTCAAATCCCCCGGATTTGCCCACAAGTCCGATGATTCCCGCAGCATTTCCCTGAATCATCATCGGAACGAGCATCACGTTGTCAAATCCCATATCCCTCTCGGGCATATATTTCATCCATTTGCTGTTAAGAAAATCATTTTCATAAACCGTCTCTGTCAGTTTGCAGGCTTCCTGTCTCAGTCCCCGGATGAGTACGAGCATGTCAGAATCAAGCTTTCCCTGCTCCAGAAAAAGGATCTCGTCTGCTTCATCCTCTGAAAAAAGAGCGACATAGCCGCGGGTCGCGCCGACTGTATTTGCACAATTGCAGAATATTTTTTGCGCGGCTTCTTTGAAATCACGGCATTCAAGAACTGTTCTGGAACCTTCAAAAAGGGCCGCAGTTTCAAGCGCATGACGCCGGGACGTTTCAAGGGCCATCCGCAGTTTTTCCTCGGCCTGTTTGCGTTCGCTGATGTTACGCACAACTCCCAGGAAACCCGTCAGTTCGCTTTCGCCGCTATAGAGATACGTCAATACAGTGTCTGCCCATATTTCGGTTCCGTCTTTATGTCTGAGTCGCTGTTCAAATCGCAGGGATTCAGCCTTCACGGATTCTGATGATTCAACAGAGTAATTTTCGTCGGTGATATTCATAATGTCGTCAAGCGAGAACCGGGCCAATAAATCTTCCAGTTTTCCATCATCCATTTCTTCAGGCTTATAGCCCAGAAAATGTTCGAGCGACGGACTGACATAAGTGAATCTCAAGTCCGCATCTCTGGTCCAGATAACGTCGCTGGCATTTTCAGCAAGCATGCGATATTTTTTCTCACTTTCCCGCAATGTTTCTTCCATCTGCTTCCGCTCGCTGATGTCAGTCGTAATGCTGCCGATTGCGTAAATCTCTCCCTGTGCGTCGTGGAGGGGAAATTTAACGGAAAAATATGTGCGCTGTTCGCCATTTCCGGAGGCTGTTTCCTCTGCCTGCATGAATTCTCCGGTGGTCAGGACATGCTGTTCAGATACCCACAGTTTGTCTGCCACCTTCCCGGTAAAAAGATCATGGGAAGTTTTGCCAATAAGCGTCCCCCGTTCAGCGTCAAAGAAAGATTCAAATTCCCTGTTCGTGATGATAAATTTCCCCTGCCGGTCTTTGGCGAAAATAATGGCCGGAGAGTTGTCCAGAAATGCCTGCAGAAGTGTCTGGCTCTCCCGCAGCTTCTTTTCGGCCAGCCTTCTCTCGGTAATATCATGAATCACTGAAAAGAGCAGTTTTTCATTATGTCCCTCAATCGGTGAGGAATGGACTTCCACCGTTCGCACTTCCCCGTTCTTCAGGCGATGGGAAAAAATCTTCTGCCCGATTGTGCGCCCCTGCATTTCCGAAGTTGTCTGGTCAGCAGATAACTGACTGATGTCGCTTATTGTCATTTCATGCAGTTCATCGGACGTATAGCCGTAAAACGATAATGCAGCGCGGTTGGCATCCACGATCTTGCCGGATTCAGGATCAATCAGCAGCATGGGCGCACTGTGACCTGAAAACATCTCCCGGAAACGTGATTCACTCAGAGCAAGTGCTTTAGCTGTCTCCTTATGCTTTATCATTTCCTGCCGGAGCCTGAGGTTTTGCTCCTCAAGCCGCGTTTGCAGGTTTCGCAGGGCCAGATGTGTTTCAACCCGGGCCAAAACCTCCTTGGGCTGAAACGGTTTGCTGATATAATCAACGCCACCCAGGGAAAAGGCTTTCAGTTTGTCCATGGCCTCGTCCAGACCACTGATAAAAATAATGGGTATGTGGCTTGTCCGGTCATCTGCTTTCAGTTTCTGGCAAACTTCATAACCGGACATTCCGGGCATCACGATATCAAGCAAAATCAGATCAGGCAGTTCTTCCTGTACGGCAGCCAAAGCCTGACGGCCATTGAGCATTGGCCGGACTTTGTACTCCTGACTGCTCAGGACCCTGCCTAAAAGGCGCAGATTGGCCCGGGTGTCATCAACAATTAAAATATTTGCTTTCGGGTCATTCATCGTGGTTCTCCTGCTTTCTTATTTATAACTTGACAGTGAAAAGTTGAAAGTGAAACGATTACTGCACTTATAATTTACAGATCAGCAGTTCCCATTCACTTTCAACTTTTTACTTTTTACTTTTTACTTTTTACTTTTCACTGCCGAGTATAAATCAGCAATAATGAATTTTTTTCACAACACCAATACCCTTTATATCAGGTAATTAAAAGAATTACAAATAACAGTATAAAGTACAGTTTGCGGTTGTCGGTCGGACTGATTTGCGACATAAGACCGATTCCTGCAAACCGCAGATGAATGCTGATGCTCCCGCACAGGCAGTATGTGTTCATAGCATGGTTTTCATTCATTTGAAAAAGGCAAAATGCTTTTCAGGCAAAAAAATAAGAATGATTTTTTTTTTCAGATCACTGAAAAACACTTGACAGCAACTTTTTTGTAAGGTAATTAAAAAAAATTTGAATTCGGGTAATTAAAAAAAGTCTGAGCATAGACAGAAACTATTTTTTCTGAAAAAAATCAGTTTCTTAGCAAAAATCCTGACAGTGTCTGATTGGCATCCTCAGCATTTCCGATGAATCATTCAGAAAAGTGAATTTCAAGTGCTGAAGTTTCACTGAAAGCCCAAACTGCTTGCAGGCAAAAAATTTAATTCTTTAATTATCCTGTCCTTGCTCCGGGGGATGCCGGGGCTTTATATCCGAAAGGAGATTGTATGAGAAGGTACGAAACAATTGTTATTATTGATCCCGATCTTTCAGAAGAAGCGCGGGACCCTTTATTTGAAAAAATAAAAGATCTGATTTCCCGGCAGGAAGGATTCCTGATTGTATCTGACGAATGGGGAACCCAGAAACTTGCTTATGAAATCAGAAAAAAGGTTCGTGGCCATTATGTCCGCCTGGATTACTGCGGAACCGGTGCCCTTGTGTCTGAATTGGAACGGTCTTTCCGGATTGATGACCGGGTTCTCAAATACATGACTGTTCTGCTTGAAAAGGATGTTGACGTTGAAAGCTTCAAACAGAAAGAGGAACCAGAAGCTCCGGAAGTCACAGACGAGCCGTCTGCTGATAAGGAAACCGCCGCCTCTGATGCCCCTGATGAAGGCGCGTCTCCGGAGGCTTCTGACGATGTTGAACCGGAAGCCGCAGAAGATGAACTAACCCAAAAAAAAGAATAAACAGGAAGGAGATAAAAATGGCTCCAACTTCACGCCCTCAGAGACGACGAACCGGCGGAACTAAGAAAAAGAGGATATTTCATCGTCGCAAAGTTTGCCGTTTCTGTGCAGACACCAGTCTGACGATTGATTATAAGGATTCAAAAACGCTCAGATATTTTATAACAGAGCGCGGAAAGATTATTCCGCGGCGTATATCCGGAACATGTGCAAAACATCAGCGTGCCCTGACACACTCTATCAAGCGCGCCCGCGCCATTGCGCTTCTGCCTTATGTGGGGACCATGGAATAGAAATTTACTGTCAAACAGAGAGAAACTAAGTTTTTAAAATGGAACTTAGTTTCCTGACAAACGGTTGAAGATGCCTCAGACAATCCAGGGGGAAATTTCAAAAAATATCGCAACGGGTATTGCAATCACGCTTTTTATATTTGCCTTATCCGTATATATGCCGATCATAGGTTTTTTCGGTGCGCTGTTCATCCCCTTGCCAATTCTTTTCTATCGTTCAAAACTTGGCAGGACAACCGGAGCCATCGTCCCGATTGTATCCGTCATTTTTATGGTTGTCATACTTGGAAGGATAAACATCGATATCCTTTTTTTTGTTGAGCTGCTGCTGCTCGGTTTTGTTTTGAGCGAACTTATTGAGATGAATCTCTCCATTGAAAAAACCGTTCTGTACGCATGTATTATTGTACTGTCAGCAGGAATTGCCAGCCTGATCTTTTACAGCAATATATCCCAAAAAGGGATGATGACCCTGATTTCTGAATATGTGGCGGAAAATCTTAAGCTTACAATGGTACTGTATGAAAACATGGGGATGTCGGAAGAAAACATCCGCAAGATTTCAAGCCAGTTGGAAAACATCCGGTATGTTTTGGTACGAATTATTCCCGCTCTGGTCGTGTCTTCAACCCTTTTTGTGATTTGGACAACGCTTCTCATGGCAAAGCCGATACTGAAACGCAAGGGGCTTTTTTATACTGATTTCGGTTCTCTCAAACTATGGAAACCGCCTGAATTTATTGTATGGGGGGTTATCGGATGCGGTATCGGACTTCTTTTCCCCAACCAGACGTTTAAGATTTTCGCTTTAAACGGCCTGATCATCCTGATGACAATTTATTTTTTTGAAGGAATCGCTATCATATCCTTTTATTTTGAAAAAAAGCGTTTCCCGCTTATGCTCAGATTTTTCCTGTACAGCCTTATTGGCCTTCAGCAGTTCATACTGCTTCTGGTCATCGGGCTTGGTTTTTTTGATCTGTGGCTGAATTTCAGAAAGATTGGAAACGAAAATAAATAAGAAAACTGAAGTGAAGTGCAGTGAAAAGCGAGAAGTGAAAAAAGAGAAATCATAACTTCCCATTTTTCACTTCTCATTTTTTTATCGGAGGTTCAAAAAATGATAAAAGTAATATTGAAAGAAACAATAGAATCACTGGGCATCATCGGCAGTGAGGTGACAGTCGCAGACGGTTATGCGCGTAATTATCTTCTGCCCCAGAACAAGGCAGTGACGGCAACCCCGGCAAATCGTAAGGTGCTGGATCAGCAAAAGAAAAAATTTGATCTCCAGATCGCCAAAGAAAAGGGGTTTGCCGAGGAGATGGCCGAACGATTGAAAGGCGTGATGTGCAAGATAGCTGCAAAAGTCAGCCAGGAGGATCGCCTTTACGGTTCTGTGTCTTTGCGTGATATCCTGGACGCACTTCAAAAGCAGGGGGTTAAGATTGAAAAGCAGATGCTTTTACTCAGCGAGCCTCTCAAAACCATCGGCACGTTTAAAATTCCTGTCCGTGTTTACAGGGACGTTGAAACTGAAATCACGGTTGAAGTCGTACCGGCATAACTTCCGAGCATAAAGAAACCGGGCTTTTTTTGTCATCCCGGTTTCTATTTTGCATCTTTTTATCATTCCACTACCATTCCGTCTAATCAAATCCGATGGTCCATAGCCAGTTCCAAACCGTTGATGCAGATCCGTCTGTTGAATGTCTGCCGCCGCACAGCATTGAGACTGAGGAATCGCTGATCAGTTCCATTATGATCGAAGGTGCTGTGTTTCTTGATATTGTCGAAATCCTTTCTCCTGAAGATTTTTACAGACCCCCGCATCAGAAAATATTTGATGCCATGACAGAGCTGTTCAGAAAAAATGAACCCATAGATTTTGTCACCGTTCTCAACATGTTAAAAGAAAGAGGCGAGTTGGAAAAAGTCGGGGGGGGACAGGCCCTGGCGCGGCTGATGAATGAGGCGCCGGTTGCCGTAAATGCGCCGCATTATGCAAAAATCATCCGTGACAAGGCCTGTCTGAGACGCCTTATCGAAAAGTCAAACGCCATTGCCAGGCAATGCTACGAAGATCGGGGGAATGTGGAGGAAATTATTGATTTTGCAGAAAATTCCATCTTCGAAATATCTGAGGACAAGATCAATCCCGCATTTCATCCCCTCAACAAAATTGTTGACAGTGCTGTGGATACCATTGTGGCCCGCCAGGACAACAAAGCCATGGTGACCGGCGTTCCCACAGGGTATTCCAAACTTGACGAGATGACCGCAGGACTCCAGCCTTCTGATCTGATTATCCTCGCTGCCCGGCCAAGTATGGGAAAGACAGCCCTTGCGCTGAATATTGCAAGGAATGCTGCGTTTAATTCAAATATTCCGGTTGCTGTATTTTCACTTGAGATGTCAAAAGAACAGTTGGGGCTGCGTATGCTCTGTTCTGAAGCAAGGCTGGACTCCTCCCGTCTGAGAGGCGGTTTTTTAGACAAGGGCGACTGGCAGCGCATCACGGACGCGGCCAGCGTCCTGACGGATCTGCCCATTTTCATAGACGATTCCCCAAGTATTTCAGCCATAGAAATAAGAGCCAAATCACGCAGGCTCAAGATGAGCGATGACATCGGTCTTATTGTTGTTGATTACCTGCAACTGATCAAGGGCCGATCCTCAGCCGAGCGCAGGGACCTTGAGATCGCTGAAATATCAAGGTCATTAAAAGCACTGGCCAAGGAGCTTGAAGTTCCTGTTATGGCACTCTCCCAGTTGAACAGAAAGTTGGAAGAACGGGGAGATAAGCGTCCGGTGCTGTCGGATCTGAGAGAATCAGGCTCCTTGGAGCAGGATGCGGACATTGTTGCCTTTATTTACAGGGATGAGGTCTATAACAGAGATGAGAATAACCCGGAAAGAGGCAAGGCAGAGCTCGTCATCAGAAAACAGAGAAACGGCCCTATCGGAACGGTGAATCTGGCGTTTCTGGATACTTATACGCGGTTCGAGAATCTGGAGATGGAATAACCAAAACTGGAGTGCGGAAATGGAGCCGCCAGGCGGAATTTTCGCATTTTCAGACAGCGGATCAGACCAAAAATCCGGAGTGCGGAAATGGAGCCGCCAGGCGGAATTTTCGCATTTTCAGACAGCGGATCAGACCAAAAATCCGGAGTGCGGAAATGGAGCCGCCAGGCGGAATTTTCGCATTTTAAACAGCAATCAAGGCAAAAATAACGATATCATCTTGAAAGGAAGGAATGAAAATGGCTAAAAGACAACT
>JAOZLU010000759.1 GCA_029934695.1 Desulfobacterales bacterium
ATTCCGGGAGAGGACCGCATCAGAAGCCCTGCCTGCTCTCCCTTACAAGCCGAAGCCGACTAACATCACCTCCTTTCAGGAAAACGGAAATTTTCCCTGTATTCGTTGCGGAACATCCGCAGAAAACATACATCAACTTGGGAAACCGGATTCCTGTATCCATTCGGTTCTGCCGTCCGTCCGGTTTCATTCCGGTTTCCCCGGTGCAAACCCGTCCTCCGAGTCCGGATCGGCATGGTATCCGGAGCTGCTGTAGAACTGGATCACCCTCAGCAGCTCACTCAGGCTGATCTGCCAGTCTTGCGGCGCGTAGTCCGCGCTGTGAGTCTCATCGGATTTGTTACCGGCAGAAAGTTCCCTGATTTCGGATTCGGAAAGAGTACGGTTGTAAAGACGGAGTTCATCGAGAGAGCCTCTGAAAGGCATCTCCGAGCCGCCTGCCAACTGTGACCATCCGATTTTCAGATCCTCGTTGTTATTGTTGAAAGATGAGTATGAATCGGCATCTTCCCTGTACAGAATATTATTGACATAGATTCTTGCATAATGGTTCTTTCTGTCTATCACACCCGCATAGAATATCCATTCGCCCGCAGGCATGGGCTCTATGTCATAAGAATGTCCGGCAGAGGCAAGACTGATTACACCCTGACCTGACAATGACAGGGAATATTCCGGATCTGCAAGACCGTTTATATAAGAGCCTTTGCAGACAACAGATGACCATGTTTTCGGATAGCTGTCTGTTCTGATCCAGAAGGTAATGCTGAACTGATCTGCGGGATTCAGGGATTTGTCACTTTTCACCCTTATATAATCATCCGTTCCGTCAAATCTGATCGCCTGTCCTGTCACACCGCTCACATACTCCGCACCCCCGTATTCTGTCCCGTGATTTCCGTTTCCGCTTTTGTCAGCCACATTCCCGTCAAAAGGATAATATGCGGTCAGTCCGTCATTCAGATCAGCATAGGCAGCACCGCTGAAAACAAAGGCCGCAACCATAAAAAATACCGTCAGTTTCTTCATTTTTCCCCCTTTTTATAAAATCGGACTTCCGAAGGTCTCTGAAATGAAACCTTCGGAAGTTATTTCAGACACTGAAGAGCAGTCAGCTTCCAGGCTGCGATTCTGTCAGACGGTTCTGGACAACTCCGTCATTAGTAACATACACAACAGCACCGTCTGTTTCACCGCTGAATTCCCATACAGGCAAAAACCGGCATTTGGATTGCTTTGGTTGAATACGAGCTGACTGCGGGAGATATTATCACGCAAGTATTTATGAGCAATTCCCAGCGCGTCACCTTCAGGAAGATACTTTACTATGGCGTTTTTAAAGACTCCGGCTTCCTGAAACTCGCCGCTGTAAGCATTTATAAGTACTGCCGCCACACTGAATTCCTCTTCATCCTGATTATAGCCGAAAGGAACGATATAATAACCTTTGTGTTTCCTGTTTACCAAAAGAGGCTTGAAAGGCTTATTCTCCTTCAGAACTGGACGAGGGTATTTTTCATGCAGACTGAATTTTTCAATCCACATCGCAGCTGCCTCCTGAGCTTCCTTTTCAGAAATCACCTTGCCTTCTTCCGGCTCTCCCGGGGCATCGGCTCTGCCTTCATTCATCGGCGGTTCAATTACGGCAATGTAATTACCGTGCCATTTGCTTGCTGTGGATGAGTCCGGTGTCCAGTAGTTACTGTACCAGTTTGTACCGGTCATAAATACATCCACACCGCCGGCCGATGCAGTCGGACACGGGGGATTCCACGGATTGAAAATTCTGATGGATTGAAGGTTGATGTTGCTGTTGGTAACAGGATTTACATCTGTTGTAATTTCAACAACTGTTACCCAGTGGGCAAAGCCCCATACCAATGTAGCTACAGGATAGCGTACTTTTGTCATCCAGTAGGCAATGTCATACATCAGATCCTGCTCGACAGATTTGGCAAAGACGCTCCAATATACTCCCGGTTCCGACCCGATATCCATGAGACTGTTTCTTAATCCGTCCGGACATGTAGCCCAGTTAACATTAGGGTCATTCAGCGGATTCATATGTGATTGGATGTTATTCCAGACCTGTGTCTGGGTATAGGGATGCTCACTGTTCGGATAACCCTGCATAATCATCTGTCCGACGGCTGCGCCGCACCATGTATTCTGTTCCTGACAATAATTGGGAATAGTATTTGGCTGTTGCAGGGCTACCTGATGCTGTGCTGATACACTGACTGATATAACCAATAGTCCGATCAGCATAAAAGCGATCTTTACGAAGACCTTTTTTCTCATTATTACCTCCTTGTTAGAAATTCCTCTTAAAAAAGAGCCGTCACTTTACGGGAGCAGTCACATACCAACTGATTTACTCCCTCCTTTTTACTTTCATACCGCCTCTTTCCGGGAAATGAACGGTTGTCCCCTCCCGATGTCCGGGCGAATATAAAGGGTGTCGCTGAGGGCGGTCACATTCTGACCACCTGCCATCTCTTTCCCGATTCATAATGAAACCGACTTTCTGACAGGCAATATCCGGTTCCGGAGGCTCTCATGTCAGCACCTTCCGGCTTTATGCTCGACCCTCTGCGGACAGTCCGGATTCGTAATCACAGGTTCCGGCTTTCTCCCTTCGTTTTACTTTCATGTAAACCAGGCTTTCATACTGCCTCCTTTCCGGGAAAATGAAACTGTCCCTGATGTTTCGGATTTCGGAATCAGACAGACTCCGTATATAATAAGGATACACACATTCCGGGAGAGGGCACACTCACACCTCATCGGAGCCGGCTGCTCTCCCTTGCAGCCGGCCGGCCCCTCACACATCACCTCCTCCGGGAAAATGGAAATTTCCCCTGTGTCTGTTGCGGAACACCTTCGGCAGGCTCAGGCACCTCCGCAGAAAACATATATCAGCCCGATGAACCCGGGAACCGGGTTCCTGTATCCATTCGGTTCTGCCGTCTGTCCGGTTTCGCCCGGCCTCTTTGCGCAC
>JAOZLU010000760.1:0-1528 GCA_029934695.1 Desulfobacterales bacterium
CAAACATCCAGCATCAAACATCAAACATCAAACATCAAACATCAAACATCAAACAGTTAATAGTTCATTGTTACAGATAATGTTCCTGTTTTTTTCTTATAGTCATAGCCTTTGAAGTTGGAATCATTTTTCGTATAGCTGAATTCCCCGGAAAGACTCAGCCATTCATAAAGCAGACTGCGGGAGAGCGATACAGACCCGATATATTTGCCGTCGTCCCGTTTTTCGTTCTCAAAAGACGGGTCAGGGTCATCGTATTTTTTACCATAGTATTTTCCTGTCAGAGTAAAATTCAAATCCCAGGGGATGTTGAGGGAAAGGCCCATTTTCATTTTTAACTGGCCATAATCATAATATGAATCATGAGCAGTGTTTTTTTCATAGCCAAATCCTCCGAACAGGTTCCCTTTTCCCTTGGGAAGACTGTAGTAGGCATCCAGAAAAACTTCGCTGGCGTGGCCGTTCCTGTCATCATCCTGCAAGTAGTCATCCTTATAGTAATTGTATGAGAATCTGGCAACAAGATTTCCGCTGACCTGCCATATTATTTCAGGCCTCAGTTGGTGACGCCTCAGATAACTCTCAGCATCGGCCCAGTAGTAAGACGGAAGATAGGCAAGTCCGAACATAAAGGAATCAGTACGATATTGGGTGTAAAGATTAAAAATGCTTCCTGTCAGATTATACTCATCCAAATCATCGTACCAGGTCTGATAATGGCTGTATCCTGCCCCTATTTTACAGGTATCATTATTGACAAATTTATAATTGCCTGAAAAATATCCCACTGTGACATAATCTCCTTCATCTTCCCCCTCCTCATCAATTACCTGATCCGGGGACACCAGACGGACATTGTCATCATATCGCCTGCCTATTTTGAGATAGAGCATGTAAGGTCTCAGCGTTTTTTTCTGATTTTTGACTGACTCAAGCCATTTTGCGGCACTTGCTTTCAGTGATTCTGTTTCGGCATGTTCTTTCACATGCTCAAGCATCTCGGCAGCTTTGTCAATTTTTCCTGCCTTCTGATAGCATATTCCTGCGTAATAATATCCGTTTGCGGAAATGGTGGGGCTTTTTTCCGCAGCATAGACAAAATAACCCGCAGCCTCATCGTAATGTTTCAGGTTGTATAAAGTGATGCCAGCATAATAATGTGCGAGCACGTTTGCGGGTTCAGCTTGGGCAACTTCTTTAAAAAGCTCGGCGGCTCTTGAATAATCGGACATTTTATAATCCAGAAAAGCCATGTCATATTTCAGCCCGGGTATATCCGGGTCAGCTTTCAAAACGCGGTTGAAATATTCTGATGCCTTCTGATATCGCTCTGTTTTCAGGAAGGTTTTTCCCAGATAATGATTGTAGAAAGGATGATTCGGATCAAATTCAAGGGCTTTCCTCAAATTCTTTTCAGCGTCCTCATAATCGCCGTCCTCATAAGCAAAAACGCCGAAATCATAATACCCCCGCCCTTTTTCTTCCTGGGCTTCAGCAAGAGGAGAGGCAAACAATACAAACAAGACAA
>JAOZLU010000760.1:1628-2999 GCA_029934695.1 Desulfobacterales bacterium
TTATTTCTCAGTCTGAAGGATACTCAATGAGCAGATCAATCAACATTTTTTCAAACCTGATGTTGATTTTTTCCTCAATCAATGCCCTTTCTTTCAGATTTCTGTATTCATGGACAATAAGGTTTCTGGTTTTATATAAAAACTCCGCAGGTTCCTGCTTTTCAGGCCCAGGTTCCTGCTTTTCAGGTTCCTGCATCTTTAAAAATATTTCACATTCCGATTTTAATTTTTGGTCTTGTTTATCGGAAAATTGTACTGAAGAAAACAGCTTTTTTATATTTCCTTTCTCCTGCTGAATTTTCTGAAGCTTTTCCAAATCCTCTTTCATATCAGACAGACTTCTGTATTCAGGATGTCTGGCCTTTTCTATAAATTTTTTCAATTCCCTCATCGCAATTTTGGACATAAGCAGTTCAATCACTTGGTAAAGAAGATGAAATATAACCAGGGGATGCTCCTGATATGGCAATAAATTTATAAATAGCTGGGTTATATAATCCTCATTTCCCAAATCTTCTGAAATTGGCTTTAAAATGATTCTCTTATCGAGCGTTTTAATCTCTTTGATTTTAATTTTATCTTCAAGTTTTTCAATCTCAGACTGAATCTCTTTAATTTTATCTTCGAGAGATTCAATCTCTTTTGAGATTGCTTTTGTCTTTTTGAGCTTTTTAATCTTCCTTTTACGTTTTTCAAGTTTTTTTATCTCAAATGCTTTAATATTGAGCGTTTCAATCTCCTTCTTCAGATGTTCTTTCTGGATCGTGTCAGATAATTTGCCTATATCCGTGACATAACGATATCCATACTTGTACAAGAAGGGCAGGTAATGGTTGATATTAAAGTTCTTTAATTCCTTTTCCCACAATATGAGAATGAAGCTGTCGTCAGGATAAAAATCAGTCAGTTTGAAGTCGGTTCCATTCTCAGATATAACAAAAGGAATTCCATCGTCTTGTCTCAGCAGCTTATAAAAAGCCTTTGAAGCATATCGAATAAAATATTTATCTTTTACATCTTCATGGCTGCCAGATATAATCTCCTGAATAGAAAATATATAGCCGACAGTCTTTTTTTCAGAGGATTTGGAAGATATTTGGAAAATGGCATCTCCGGAAACAGGTTCATTTTCAGAAATACATTCATTCTTAAAAATGTATATTCTGTACTCATCCGGGGATGCTGTCCCCTTATCAAATTTTAAGGCATAACCGATTTCTATTTCTTCTGATCCATCCTTGTTTGTAAGAGTAAGATAACGACCGGCACCAAAATTCACAGAACTCCAATCCGGAGGAAATAATTCAGTCTCTTTTTCACCGTCTTTTATCTTCAGAGGCATCGTTTTACAACTCCTTTCAGTTTATGTAT
>JAOZLU010000173.1 GCA_029934695.1 Desulfobacterales bacterium
CCTCCAACCTTTGAAGCATGTCCGAAGAGCTGACACATCGCCTTTTGCTATTGTGCAATATTATCTTGACAAATCTCCATAAAAAATTTATATGCAGATGATGAGGTTATCGGAACATTAAGTCCATAAAAAGTTTATACGCATAAGGTGAAGTATGCCAGATTATTTTACTCCTAAAAGAGAAATTACAATTTATGAAGCAGTTGAAGAATATCTGATGGAAAAAGAGGTTATCGGAACATTAAGTCCTGAATCAATCCATAATCGCAGATATGAACTGAAAAGGTTTGCAAAATTCTGTAAATCCCATAATTTGGAAAAAACAGCAGATATTAAGAAAAATATCATCATATCCTATTTATCTGTGAATAAAATATCAAAAGCCTCCAAGTTGGGAATAATTTATGTTTTAACCGGATTTATGGACTATTTGGTGGATGAGGAACTGATATTGGATAATATTGCAGCTTCGATCCAAAAACCGAAAATATATCCACCAAGAGCAGATTATCTGACTTATGACGAGCTTGAAAGATTATTTCAGTCAGAGGCACAAAATTCCCACCGTAAAGCGACAGACCGGAACTTATTGCTTTTCGGTTTATTTACGGACCTCTGTCTGCGAGTATCGGAAGTTGTCAACTTAACGCTTGATGATGTGCGTTTGGAGTCTCAGGAGGTCTGGATTACCCGAAAAAGGGATAAAACAGACAATATTCCTTTAAATGATGATATCGTGGAAAAATTTCATCGCTGGTATGCGATAAGGCCCGAATACAAAGGAAATGAATCGCCGTGGGTATTTTTGTCAAGTCATGGCAGACAACTCAGACGGAGGCAGGTTCATTACATCGTAAGCCAGGCACTCCGGCGGGCGAACATCGTCAAACGAAAACAGGGCCCGCATCTTTTGCGACATTCAGGTGCCAGCCTCAAAGCCCGTGCAGGAGAAAACCTCATCATGATACAATATCTTCTGGGCCATGAAAATCTGAACACCACCCGGAGATACCTGCATTTCGAGTGGGAGGAGCTTAAAGAGATGGTCGGAAGAAGTCCTGTGCTGGGAGAGAATAATGGAAAAAATGACAGCTTAAATCGGAAAAACAGGTGATTTCAGGCTGTCCTGAAAGATATTGTCCGAATTCTCAGACCGCCAGGATATTTTGATGTGTTCCATCTGGTACACAGAATGATACGTTTTCAATTTTAGGGGGATGTCCGAGAACAGTCCGCCAGTTCATTCCTGAGTTCTCAGACACAGTTTTTAGTCTTGGAGAATTGGATCCGGCGGTTCAGTCACAGTTCTGAAGTGAGAGGTGAGAGTAGGAATGCCGTTTTTTTCTGCAAGGATGCCCAAAAATATGTTGCACAGATTCAACATATCTGCTATCAGCATTCCTGTTTCCATGATTTTTAAAGACCGGACTTGGCTTAAAACACTGTGAACCCATAAATAAAAGATGCCCCGGAATCAACAAATCTGGAAGGACAAAGACACTCAGTTTCTGAAACGGCACCGCGTCATGGAAACCTGATTGCCCCAGTCCTCCTGTCTGAAATCGGGTTTTTTTACCATCAAATTGAAGTGTATGGAAAGATAGGATTCAGGAATGACTTGTTATAACGCGTCAGATTACGGAGAAAAGTTTGCGGATATCTATGATCGCTGGTATCAGACTTACGATCCTTATATCATCAGCACACTGGAGGAACTGGCCCGGGGAGGGCCGGTGTTGGAATTGGGCATAGGAACCGGACGGATTGCCCTGCCATTGGCAAAAAAAGGGATTGAAATTCACGGCATTGACGCGTCTCCTTCCATGGTGGCCAAACTTCGGGCCAAACCCGGAGGAGATGCGATACCGGTGACCATGGGCAATTTTGCGGATGTTGATGTTGAAGGCGAATTTTCCCTGATATTCATCGCGTTCAACACGTTCTTCGGGCTGCCCTCCCAAAATGAGCAGATTCGCTGCTTCCGAGAGGTGGCAGGGCATCTTTCAGGAGACGGCCTTTTTGTCATTGAGGCATTTGTGCCTGATATGAGAATGTTTGACAGAGACCGGTTTGCAAAAGCATCGAAAAAGGATGAAATTAGCATTGATGTGCCTGCACATGATTGGGTGAACCAGAGATTGGATATCCAGCGGGTGGTCATCAATGAAAGGGGTATCCGGTTTTATCCGGCAGCATTTCGTTATGCCTGGCATTCTGAGATGGATCTGATGGCGCGGCTCGCAGGCATGAATCTGCGTCATCGCTGGGGAAGATGGAATCAGGAGCCGTTTACCCCAATTTCAGAAAAACACATCTCAGTGTATGAACGTGATGTGTGAGAACTCCTGAACCCAAAACCCGGAAACAGCAAACGACCACTGTCAGACTGAACCTGATCAGATGGAGGCATCCGCCTGAATTTTCATATATTTTTCAGTTCCTTCATCAACTTCTGAATATCTTCCCATGTCTCACGTTTCTTTTCAGGATGCCTGACAAGATGTGCCGGATGGAATGTGGGCATGACTTTGATTCCTTCATAGTTGTGAAATCGTCCCCTGAGCCTTGAAATCGGTTCCCGGGTGATAAGAATCGCCTGGGCAGCAGACTCGCCGAGTGCACATATAAACGCCGGTTTTATGGCTGCAATCTGCCGTTTAAGAAAAGGCAGACACGCGATTATCTCATCAGGTCCAGGAGGTCTGTTCCCGGGGGGACGGCATTTGACAATGTTGCATACATAGACCTGATTTCGGGTGAGTTTCATGCCATTCTCAATGATCTTGGTGAGAAGCTGACCTGCTTCCCCGACAAAAGGTTCCCCGCTCTGGTCTTCCTCATAACCTGGGGCATCGCCGACAAAGACAAGCCTTGCCCCGGGATTGCCCGCACCAAATACAATATTCATACGACCGGCAGAAAGTTTGCATCGCCGGCAGTTGCTGATGAGCCTGCGGATGATTTCAAGCATGTCCGGGGAAGAAGTCTGTTGCCGGTTTTGAACCTGCGACGCGTCTTTTCCCCAATTTCTTAAAATATCAAGGCTTTTTTCTGAACAGTCAAAGCCCTGGCATCCTGTCTCAGCCAGGAAACCGAGGTGATTTCTGATCTCTCCGGTCACAGCAATAAAATGTTTCTTATCCATTCTCATTCTTGTTTACCTGGTAGTTTTTAAGATAATATCAGCAGAACAAAAAAGCTCCCGTCGGATTGCTGAATTCGGCGCAATCCGAACCGGGTGAGGATTTGTTTACGATCTGATCTGAATGCTCCCGCGGGATTGCCAAATCCGGTACAATTCAAACCGGGCAGGATTATCTGTTATTTTCCCCGCAGCGCATCCCGCAGCCCTGATGTCCGCTGAATGCGCCGGGAGACTGCTTCACGAAAAATGCTCTCAGTTCCCCATATTTCAACATGATGTATTGCACGGGTAACCCCAGTATAAATGAGTTCTCTTGTCAATACAGGTGAATCCCTGTCCGGGAGAAGAAGCAGCACGTTGTCAAACTCCGATCCCTGACTTTTATGCACGGTCATGGCATAGACAGTTTCATGCTCGGGCAGTCTGAGCGGATGAACTTTTCTCGGAAGCCCGTCAGCATCTGGGAAAAACACCCTGAGTCCATTCCCTGCCTCGGGATCTGGAAGGGTGATCCCCACATCACCATTGAACAGGCGGAGGTGATAGTCATTGCGGGTAATCATCACCGGACGGCCTTCGTACCAGGTTTTGTCAGGTTTTATAAGGTTTTTTCCCATGAGAATTCGCTCCGCGGCCTTGTTTACGGCAACTGCGCCGTAAGGTCCCTTTCTGAGCGCGCACAGAATGCGAAACTGTTCAAATTGCTGAAAAATTTTCAAAGGGTCGTGAATGGCCTGCAAATAGTCTTTGAATCCCTGTATCACCGTGTCCCTGATACCTCGCACCAAGTCATCGCGGCGGGGCAGTTCTTTCCAGCGAATATCTCCGTGTGTTTCATCCTTCATGCAGCTTAACGCATGATCCGCATTTCCCAAATTCACCGCAAGACTGACCGCACCGATGCCGCTGTCCCCTCTGAATCTGTAGCTCTCCCGCAGTTGAACAATGCCTCTGCATTCAGATTCGCATATATCACCAAGTGCGGCCCCTGCCTCCACCGAAGCCAGTTGATCCTTATCGCCCAGCAATATGAGCCGGGCATCCGGGGCAATTGCCTGGACAAGCTTGGACATCAGCGCCATATCCACCATGGACGCTTCGTCCACCACCACGATATCCGCAGACAGCCGATTTTTGGCGTTATGATGGAAATATGGCGAGTCCGGAATGCTCCCGAGGAGCCGGTGCAGGGTTGAAGCTTCTTCGGGAATAGCGTCTCTGATGCCGTCAAAAACGCTTTTCATTTTCTCACGAAGAATAGATTCCTGCAATCTGGCCGCAGCCTTGCCGGTGGGCGCGGCAAGGGCAATTTTCTGCCGGCTGTTCTGCTCCAGCAGCAGGGCCAGAATTTTTGCGACTGTTGTGGTCTTGCCGGTTCCCGGGCCTCCGGAAATTACGCAGAATCTTTGGGTCAGTGCAGTAAACGCGGCAACCTTCTGCCAGTCAGTTTCTTCAGTCTGGTTCGCGGGAAAGAGCCGCTCCAATCCCTCTTCCAATAATTTGAAATCAATGTCTTTCGCATCCTGGACAACCCATTTTCTGATCAGATTCGCCAGCTTTTCCTGATATTCCCAATAGCGGTACAGATAAAGCCGTGACCTCCCATCCAGGATCAGAGGCTTGTATTCGCCCGGTTTTCCCACCACAGGGCTTCTTTCAAGTTTCCTGCGCCAGTTCTCCAGTTCAGAAGGACTGACAGGAATCTCCATATCGCCGGAAAGCTCGACGCAGATATGCCCCTGTTCTTTATAATGACTTACCAGCACTGCCGCGAGGGAAACTTCCGCCACGTCTTTTTTGACAAGTTTCGCTGTGAAATTTTTAAAATGAATATCCAGATAAGAAAATGTCATATTCTCGTAAAAGCGATCTATGGTTTCTTTTTTCATACGTTCTCACTCATAAATTTATCAGAATGCTCTGGGGTGCGAAAATCATTTTTCGCCCTTCACGCCACCTTTTTCTGTGCATTTATGACCGGCTCAAAAATATCCAAAGCAGCTCCCTGAAATTCCGAGTCAAGGGGATCGTTCTGATTGAAACACATCTGAAAATAGGAATCCTCGTCAATTTCACCGCGTCTGTAGTCATTCCCTCTCCAAATCTTCTGTGCCCCTGCCAGGGCGTTTTCAGGAGATCTGCCTTTTTCAATAAGTTGTTCCGCATATTCCCAGGACGCTTTCGGAAAAAAATGAAGGGGTTTTTTAAGCGAACTCCAGTATATCTTCATCAGTTTCTCCAGAATTTCTTTGCTGCCTTCCATCGGCGCGTATTCCCATACAGAATCTGAGCCTGCAAGCATACTGGTCTGAGGATAATTATCCGTCTGAATACTGTTCAGAGCCAAATGATGAATCCATATTCGGACGCGATCCTTTGCTTTCACTTTTGCATAGCGGTAATGAATCATCCTTTGAGGATAAATATCCTCAACTCTTCCGTTCAGTTTGAAACCGTTCAGGCTCAGATCCAGTTCCACGGGTTTCAGGGGCATCCCCTGAATATAGGGCGTTATTTTTCTCACAAAACCGTCAACGCCCCGGGCAAGCTTCTCATAAATACACGCGCCTGCAGTTCCGTGGGGCAGTTCGCCGGAAGCCTTTTTTAACGCAAAAAATTGTTCGAGATTCTGTCCGTCAAGTTTTTTTCCTATCAAACTCTGATCAAGCGCGTATTTTTCCAGCCCTTTGACATCAAAGGGCTCTTTCTCTTCAAGAACAGATTCGCCCTCATTGAGATAAATGCCAAGTCGCTGGTTCAGAAGAAATTTTGCCGGGTTGCTGAAAAAAGAGCAAAGCTCTCTCAGATGAATTGTTTTCCGCTCGGCTTCAGGGTCGGAAATTCCTTTGGAAATAAATGGCCTGGGAGGTTCCCGTGGTTCCATAAGACATCGGGCTGCCCGGAGGTTTTCCTTGGAATAGCTGAAAAGCTGTTGAGGTTTGGAAGTATTTTTATGCTTCATTATAAAATCCCCGCTCACTTCGCCACATTTGAAATATTCAGGACTGAACGCCTGCAGCCGATGCTTTACAACGATGTGATCTGACAGAATATTCTTCTCTGGAATCTCAAAGCCTTTTTCGATGTAATCCATGATTTCGCTCACCAGAACGGACGGCGGAATATCGCTGTTATCCCGGATGCTTTGCCCCATGTAGCTGATATACAGTTTTTCTCTGGCAGACAGCACAGACTCCAGGAAGAGATAGCGGTCATCATTTCGCAGTGACGGGTCCCCTCGCTCAGGCCTCTTTGCCATGAGATCAAAGCCCAATGTTTTTGACTGTCTCGGATAAGCATCCGAGTCCATGCCCACAAGGCATAAGACTTTGAAAGGAATGCTCCGCATGGGCAACATGGCGCAGAAAGTGACGCCGCCGGCAATGAATCCGAATCCGGAGCCTTCTTTCTGAAGGTAATTCGCCAGGTGAGAACGGATGACATGAATATCTGCCTTCTCATCAAACCCAGACCGGTCTTGCATCTCAGCCAAGCCGTTCAGAACTTGCCGTACTGCCTCTGTTTCATCCTCGGTATCTTCATTTATATTGAAAAATCCGTCAAGAATTGCTTTCAGCGTATCAGACCATTCTGACAGAGATTGCAGCCTCTCCAGAGATTTCATGCAGGAGAAAAGCCGATCCGTGAATTCGAGAAATTTTCCAAGTACAGCAGCTTCGTTCCCTTCAATAAAATCATAAGGAAGAATCCCCTTGAACATTTTTTCTTCTTCTCCGGGCATGGCAAAGCCCAGGAGGAGACGCTCCAAGCCTGTTCGCCATGTATTTTCAGGCAGTCCGGGCAATCCCAGTGACCTGCGGTTCTGTTCGTCAATTCCCCATCGAATCCGCGTGTCCTGCACCCATCTCCGAATCATGTCAATATCTGCTTCCGACAAATCGAATCGCTGATACACCGCGGGATATTCAAGAACGGAAAGCACCTGGGCCGCACCAAAACGGCTTCCTCCAAGGTCAAGAATACGGATAAAAGTATCAACGACCCGACTCTCCAACCTGAGACTCCGATCCGCTATACTGAAAGGGATTCTCCGGGGATCATTTCCCGGCAAGTCAAAGACAGTTTGGATATAAGGCGAATATTTTTCAATATCCGGTGTCATCACCAAAATATCCCCGGGCATCAGGTCCGGATCGTTTTGAAACATGCCAAGGAGCCTGTCATGCAGCACCTCAATTTCCCGCATGGGGCTGTGACAGGAATGTATCTGAATGGAAGCGTCATCTTCTGAAATCACCGTCTTTTCCTCTTGTTCCGCACCTCGCTCCCTGAGATTCAGAATATCAGATTGAAGAGACAGGAGCAGTGCAGGTTCACCCGGGTCTTCAAAATTTGAATAGTCCTCGCTGGCGAATTCGTTGATCAGATCAAAGAAATCCCTTCCCAACATACCCATGGACGCGAGAAGGCTGTTGCCCTGTTCAAGATAAAGATATTCCCTGCCAATATCCTGTGCGGTCTGCTTGTCTGTCAGTCTTTTTTTCTCACTGTTTGAAAGAATATCTCCCCAGTATTGTTCGCACGGATTCATAAGAAACAGGTTGACCTCGGCAAAGTGGGAGATGGCATCAAGCACCTGGATATGGAACCGGGGCAGGCTTGATATGCCAAACACGGAAATTCTCTGGAAAGAGAAGGGGGAGACGGGTGAAAAAGGCAGGAGTAACTGTCCTCTGTCCGGCAGAGACTGTCCTTTTTCAAGCATTCCAAAAAAAAGCTTTGCAAGTGCTGCACGATGTTTTTCCTCGCTTCCCCTGATCAGTTCTCTCCAGAGAATTGCCTGCCAGTGATTTTCCCTGCCTTTTTCCCAATCAAAAATCATTTTGGGACGGAAGAGCAGGTATTGATCGAATGTATGGGCAATGCGCAATGAGAGTTGAAGTCGTTTGAGTGATTCTCCGGTTCCTCTCAGGTAGCTTCGGAGATTTTTAAATGCCGGTTTTGTGATGCAGGACGGCAGAAGTTTCATAATCTTCCAAGTCATTATTTCAGGGGCATAAGGCGATTCTTCGGGAATATCCGGCATAAGTTTCCGAAAATTTTCCTCATACACAAATTTGTTGGGAAAAAGAAATCTGACATTTGCACAGATGCCGTGGTACCTGGCAAGCTCCATGGACACCCACCGTTCCATGCCTTTGCTCTGGACAACAATGATTTCCTTATCCAACGGCGATTTCAGGGGCCTGCTCAAAATTTCAGCCAATGCCTGTGCGAGAATTTCCAGGCGATTGCTGGTGAAAAGCTTGAATTGTTTCATCGTATTTTCTTCACATAAATATGGAGTGCCCCTTAGGCAGGCTCAGGGGCCGGCCCATATGCATCAGGCTAAGACTGCCGGACGGGGTTTGCAACCCCGTCCAGGGGCCGGCCCCTGAGCCTGTCGAAGGGAGATAGTCATCCAGACTCCCGCACTGCCAATCCGAGATTGTGCGTTTGGCAGTATCAAAATTGATGCCCATCAGCCAGATACGCCGTCCGTCTTCCAAATATTTCTCATAATACTTTTTTTCCAGAATCTGTCTGATGGCCTGTTTTGCGCTCCGGTTGCACTTGAGTTCGATAATATAGACCTTGTCATCAAATTCAACTGCAATGTCTGCCCTGCCATGACTGGTCAGCACCTCTGTATGTGCGGAAATCCCGGAGGCCGAAAGCATGAGATAGAAAACAGTATGGTAATAGTCTTCGCCCTGGTTCGCAATCTGAACATAAGGGATTGAGGCCAGAATGCTTTTCACCGCGTTGACAAAGTCTTCTGTCCTTTCCTCATTCAGACAGACATGGAGCCGTCTGTATGTGTCCCTAAGCCGTCTGTCTTTCAGCCGGACAAGACGGTTGTAGAGATAAGAGAGAAACGACGTTTTCACCTCCCGGTTGGGATAACCCAAATGATACAGAATATCGTCATAATGCCGAATTGTGATATATCCGGTTTGGAACAGCAGGGGTTCCAATTCCAGATCATCAAGTTCATACACAGAGAATCTCTCTTTTGACAGGGCCAGGTTTTCAATGTCAGCGACCGGATAATCCTGTTCTTTTATCAAATTTATCAGAAAACTCGGAGTGGCGGTTTCAAACCAGTAGTTGTCAAATTTGTCCGCATCAAAGAGTTTTATCACGGAAAACGGATTATAGACGCTGGTTTCACTGTTCGTAAAACGATATCCGTCATACCAGTCCCGAATTTTCCGAATGACCTCTTCTTTGCCAAGATTCAGCTTTTCACTTAACTGATTAATATTGCTTTCAAAACAACATAAAAGCTCCGCCTCTGTATAACCCATGATCCCGTCGTATTTCTCCTGCATGGAGATGTCGTTCAGGTTGTTCAGATCCGAAAAGATACTCACCCTTGCGAATCTGGATATCCCGGTAATGAACACAAAACGCAGCACTGCGGACACATCCTCTGCTTTCAGTACGCCAAAAAACTGTTTCAGGATATCCCGGTTTTCTTTGGCAATGGAGAGGTGCGTCTTGCCTTTTCCCAGATGCTCAATCAGGGGTTTGTCATATTCATCTGCCAGAATAACCACAGATTCGTCATATTTTTCAGCAAGCTGGGTGAGGAATGTGGCAAAGCAGTCTGGAAGCAGCCGGCCGGAATTTCTGATTCCATGCGCTTCGGATAATTGGACGATCCGCGCCAACAGGCTTTGCTCCAGCTTTTCAGGGCTCGTCATGCTGATCCGGCTGAAATCAATCTTTACGACCGGATACTTCTTCCATTCCCGGCGAGCCTGATCTATCCACAGGTTTTTGAATAAATCCCTTTGCCCCTCAAAGAGACAGCTCAGGGTAGAAACGAGTAGGGACTTTCCGAATCTCCGGGGCCGGGCCAAAAAATAAAATCCCTGCGGAGGACGTATCATTTCGTAAATGTACCGGGTTTTGTCCACATATAAAAAATCCCCTGTGATCATCTTTTTAAAATTTTGAATGCCTACAGGGAGAAATTTTGTCATGATTATATCCTCCTGAAACGCTCCGATTCATCTTTATCCCCTGTGAGGCTGGCGTGCGGTTCATATCGTCTAACATCCGCATGGGAATTTATGAATCATCAGTGTTGGTTTGAAAGCGTGAAAATTATCTGCGAAATCCGCTTCATCTGCACTGAATCTGCGGTTCAAAGATAGCGATACTAATAATCAGCAGGTTTAAAAGACGCAACCTTTACCACAAGCCCTGTGGGAGCATTGGGGAAATCCTTTGTCAGTCCGGTACCGGAGCCTTTCTTCGATGCCCAGTACGGGCTTATCATCGTGGCTGCGGTCAGTTCAAATGTTTTTGTGTCTCCTTTGGCCAGACAGTTTATCAAAAAATCTTTTCTGCCCAGCGTAACAGAGGCATCTGTCCATTTTCCATTTGCAGCTCTTTTTGAACACCCGGAGCAATCCGTGCTGATGACAACATCCCTGACATCTTTGATGCCGGTATTTTCAACTTTTCCTTTTACCCGCAATGCCAACCCTTCTTTGCCTGACTTCTCAACAAAAAACCGATATTCAGCAATAATGACTCTGTAATCCGCGGCCATGCAGGTCGCTGCAAACAAACTCGCAATAGCCATACATGCGGCCATTTCCAGAAAGATACGATGTTTCATAAAAATTCTCCTGATGGTCAAATTTTTTTCTGTCATTCCTATGCTCGCCGGATATCCCCTCAGCGATACTGAGAATAATCAACGCTGTATTTTTTCGCCTTATAGCCAAACTTTCTCACTGTTGTTTTGAGCAGTTCGGCAGCCTGGGTAATATTCCCCCGCGTATTCTTGAACGCGTCAATGATCATTTCTTTTTCCAGATTCGCCACTGCTCCATCTAAGGAATGCACAGGCAAAGTGCCTGATTCTTTGCCGGTTTGAAGCGTTGGCGGTAAGTGGTAGCTGTTAATAACGCCTTGTTCGCACAAAAGCACGGAGCGTTCAATACAGTTTTCAAGCTCTCTCACATTTCCGGGCCAGTGATAATCCATGAGCATGTCAATGGCAGGCGTGGAAAACCGCCGGATATCCTTGTCATTTTCAATGGCATATTTCTCAAGAAAATGATCAGCCAGAAGCAGCACATCTGTTTTCCGTTCCCGCAGAGGAGGGATATAAATCGGAAAAACATTCAGGCGATAATACAGATCCCCCCTGAATGTCTCGTCCTCCACTGCCTGTTCCAGATTCTTGTTGCTGGCGGCAATCACGCGAATATCCGTCTTGATGGTCTTATGCCCGCCGACACGCTCAAATTCCTTTTCCTGGAGGACACGGAGAAGACGGACCTGAACGTCAGGGCTGACGGATCCGATTTCGTCAAGGAAAATGGTTCCCTGATGAGCCATCTCGAATTTTCCCAGTTTCTGCCTGACAGCCCCGGTAAAAGAGCCTTTTTCATGGCCGAAGAGTTCGCTTTCAATCAGATTGACGGGAATCGCCGCACAGTTCATTTTGACAAAAGGTCCTTTTGTCCTGAGGCTGTTGTAATGAATGGAATTGGCGACAAGTTCTTTCCCAGTCCCGCTTTCTCCCCGGATCAGCACAGTGGCGTTGCTTTTTGAAACCTGTGAGATATTATGAAAAACCTCCCGCATTTTGTTGCTGTTGCCAATAATATTGGTAATGCGGTATTTGTTCTCCAGTTCGTTTCTGAGTCTTTTGTTCTCTTCTCTTAATCGC
>JAOZLU010000761.1 GCA_029934695.1 Desulfobacterales bacterium
ATATAAGCACTTCAGGAAAGTGGAAGATTATCGCCGGGACGGTTGCTTTGCTTATCCTTGCACTTGTTTTCAACGCTTTGCTCAGTTCAAGCTCTCTGAGAAAACTGTATGAAGAATCCATTGTTTCCGAATATCGGATAATTGGAAAAGATTTGCAATGGAATCTCGAAGAATCGCTGCGTTCCGGCAAAAATATCAGAGATATTCCCGGAATGGACAGTATTCTGGAAGAGACAAAAGAGCGTATTGAAAGAGATATCCCAGAGGGAAACATGATTTCTGTTTCTGTTGTCCTGCCTGATGGCTCTGTACGATACAGCACGGATAAAAAACTATCGGGTGCGACACTTCCGGAACAAGTCCGGTTTAATTATGAAAATGCCGAGGATGAAAAGAAATCCTCTCTTAAATCTCATTATACCAAGTATGAGAATACCTGCATCACAGCACTGCCTGTCCGAAACAGAGAGAAAAAATGGGAAGGAACTGTTATCATCGCTTTTGATGAAAAACAGGTGAGAGACCTCCATGATGCTGTGTTTGACAAGAATGTCAGAACGCTTATGATTATAATGATAAGCAGTGCAATGCTTCAGGCACTGTTCAATCTTATGATACTCAGCAAAGCCAGTATCCAAAAATTTCCCAAGCGAAAAATTTCCATCGTGATATTTCTTGTTATCATTTTATCCCAGCTCGTTTTCTCCGGTTTGAATGTCAATACATTTAAAAATCACTACCTGCAAATTCATAAGGAAAGAATCAAATGAACGCACTTACAGATATTTTAAAAGAATTTTCATCTGTTCCTCTGCAGGAAATTATTCTGGATTCTATGACCGTCCTTGTCATTTCCATTTTCTTTTTTGGAGAAATGCTGATAATATTCTTTCAATTTGTTGAAGGACGATTTTCCGCCAGAACAGGCCAGCAACATAGAATTCACTATAGTGCCATACGACCGGTATTTTTTCTTTTGCTTTTCGGGCTTGATATTTCTGTCTCATTTGTGCCGCTTTATATGGAAACACTTCATGAGCCGTTTTTCGTTTTTTCCAAAGATATTGCAATGAGTCTTTCGGTTTCTGTATTCGTATTTTTTGCAGGAATTGCCTTTCTCATTGCAGGAATTTGGAATGACTTGCGAGGGTGGTATGAACCTTTTTTCAGCGGCGCTTCTCTGGCCTGTGCAGGTCATTTCTATGCCTGGCTCGCACCGGATGCACTTCATTTTATCATTTCCAGAGGAATTAGCGGCATGGGGTATGGCCTGTTTTTCATGGCATCCCAAGGATTTATTATCTCATATACCGGTAAAAACACCAAAGCCCGTGGGTTTGCCCTGCTTTTTGCTGCTCTCTATTCCGGGAATATCTGCGGTAGCGCAACCGGAGCCATGCTGGCTGAACGAATTGGGTACAGTCCGGTATTCTTCATTGGTGCTATTATCATGATTTTTGCGTTGGTTTATACAGCTCTTTTTATGCGAAACTCTGTCAGAAGGCCAGAAAGCCATATTGCCGAAAAATCAGTACAATCAGTTAGCATGAAACAGGTTTCTCATTTTATCTTCAACAGAAATGTATTGTCTCTGATTTTACTCAGCAGTATCCCTGCTAACATGGCAATGGTTGGTTTCACTGAGTATTTCAACCCGGTTTACCTGAACAGAATCGGCATATCACAGTCAAATATCGGGCGAACTTTTATGATTTACGGTTTCTTCCAAATTTACATCGGGCCGTTGCTCAGTCACTATGTTGACGCATCAGAAAACAAAAAGATGTACATTTTTGCGGGGGGGATTCTGGGAAGTCTGGCATTTCTCTGTTTTTATTTTTTCAATGGGATTTTTGCAAGTATAGTGGCAATTTTACTGCTGGGATTTTCTCAGAGTTTTGTTTTTGTCTCACAGGCAACTTATCTGCTGAAACTCAGAGTCTCCAAAGAACTGGGGGATGGAAAGAGTGTGGCAATTTTCCGTTCGGCAAACCGGATCGGCCAAACAATCGGCCCGATTTTATTTGGTTGCTTAATTATCACGATGGATATCAGCAAAGGGCTTATTTATCTCGGGATATCCTATCTTATTATTACAATTTTTTTCCTTTTTTTTACTCAGAGTGACAAAGAAATAGTTGCCTCGGAGAGTCAGGCAACAGAAGGGGGTATTTATGATGAAACATATGCAAAAAATTGATACTCTGACAAGAAAGGAAGGAATTGAGACAGAAATTACCAGTACGGATCAAATACTTCTCCGATCCGGTGAGAAACAGAAAAAATTGAGAACAGAACTGAAATATTTAGTCTCTCATGCTTTTCCAAACATGCCGAAACAAGATTTGGATTCTTATATTTCTGATTATTTTATACAGCCAGGTGAGAAACTTCGCAGGCAGGTCATATTTTTCAGGAATGAATCTGACAAGCTTATAGCTGCGACCATATTTGACTATAAGGAAGTGCAGTATGGCGACACTCTTACAAGAGGGATATATCTGATTTCCCGCACAATATTGCCAGAATGCCAAGGAGCTGGTTTAGGGAAAACCATAGCTCAGAAAATATTGACAGAATTTCAGGCTGATGTATTATTTACTACCTGTGCCCAATCGTCTTCTCTTCATTCCTGGGTAGGGCTTCCTGAAATGGGTCTGATGAAAAAATTTGAAGTCTATCCAAGGCTTGAACAAAAGGGAATTTTAAAGACTCTGCCATACAGGGATTTGAATTTCGCGATAAGCGTTTTCAGACAAGTCTATTTTGGAGTTGCCGAAGGTAAACAAGAAAATTTAGACGAGGCCATCAGAAATCTGACAGTGGTTATGGTAAGAAAAAATCTTTATGGAAAAATGTATGATTTTAATCCGTGGGAAAAGAACAAAAGAGAGGATAAGCTTGCAAAGGCTTTGGGAGTGACAAATAAAGACGGTGTATTGGTGATGTTCAGGAAAAAAGACTGTGACTCAAGTTTCGCACCCCTAAACTAGC
>JAOZLU010000762.1 GCA_029934695.1 Desulfobacterales bacterium
CTTCAGACTTCAGACTTCAGACTTCAGACTTCATCCCTCAGTCTTACCATATATGGCAGTCACTTTGGTGGTAATCCCACCCCGCGCTGTAAAATCTCCTGTCACTTCCATCTTTTTGGGTGCAAGCACTTCGACCAGATCATCCAGAATGCGGTTTGTGACATGCTCATAAAAAATTCCGACATTACGATACTGCATCAGATAGAACTTGAGCGATTTAAGTTCAATAATCTTATCTTCCGGAGTATATTTTATCGTAATGCATCCGAAATCCGGAAGTCCGGTCATAGGACAGACCGAGGTGAACTCCGGCTGCTGTATTACAATGTCAATGTCCCTCCGACCTTTGTATCCATACTGTATGGCCTCGAGAATGTCGGTCGCTACCCTGTCCGGGCTTTCTGTTTCATTTGTCAATGTTCATTTCCCTTTCTCCAACCGGAATATATTCTGTTTCCTTGGGGCCGATATAGACCTGACGAGGACGGCTGATTCTCAGGTTCGGGTCCTCCATGCTTTCTTTCCACTGGGCGATCCACCCGGGCAGTCTGCCGATGGCAAACATGACTGTGAACATGTTGGTGGGTATCCCAATGGCACGAAGAACGATACCGCTGTAAAAATCAACATTCGGATAAAGATGATGGCTGACAAAATAATCATCCTGCAATGCAAATTCCTCCAGTTCTTTTGCCACGTCAAGCAAAGGATCGCTGGTCTGAAATTTTTCAAGAACAGCATCACACATCTGTTTCATAATTCTGGCCCGGGGATCATAAGTTTTGTAAATCCTGTGTCCGAAGCCGGCGAGTCTGAACGGATCATTTTTGTCTTTTGCTTTTTCAACCAGATGCTTTGCACTTATGTCATTTTTTACAACTGCATCAAGCATTTCAATAACTGCCTGGTTTGCGCCGCCGTGCAATGGGCCCCAGAGCGTTGAAACACCGGCAGAAATGCAGGCATAAAGATTTGTTCTCGCAGATCCGACATTTCTGACCGTAGCGGCCGATGCATTCTGCTCATGATCTGCATGGAGAACCCAGAAAACGCTTAACGCTCTGACAACCTCCTTATCTATTTCATAAGGTCTTACAGGTGTGTCAAACATCATATTCAGGAAATTTGCACAATAAGACAGATCCGGTCGGGGATACACCACTTTATGGCCCCTCGACATTTTATAAGACATGGCTGCCATTGTGCGAATTTTGGAAAGCAGGCGCGTCACTGTTATGTTGATCTCTTCCTCTGCATCCTGGTGAAGATAGGGGTAAAAGCTTCTCAGAGCGTTCACCATTGATGACAGGATGCCCATGGGGTGGGACATTCTGGGAAAGTTCTCAAAAAAAGTCCGCATATCCTCATGCACAAGTGAATGATCATTCAGCAGCACTGAAAAACGGTTGATCTCTTTCTGAGTGGGCAGCACACCGTTGACCAAGAGATATGCCACTTCTCTGAAGCTTGATTCTTCGGCCAGTACTTCGATGGGAATTCCCCGATATCGGAGGATGCCCCTTTCGCCATTCATGAAGGTGATGGCACTTTTGCAACTGCCTGTGTTTGCATAGCCCGGATCAAACGTGATATAGCCGGTTTTCTGACGAAGCTTTAAAATGTCAATTGCTTTTTCCCCTTCACTTCCTTCAATAACAGGGAGTTTGTATGTTTCTTCTCCGATTACAAGTTTTACATATTCAGTCATACACTTATCCTTTCTTCCATGAACTGTAAATTTTTAAAAAAAAGCTGATTATAATGCCTTTAGGCAGTGGATTCCGGGTCAGAAATGAAAACAGACCCGGGCTCAAATTTCATTGGAGGCGTAAGTACCCGGCTAAAAGTTTTCCGGGATTTTTTCCTGAGAAAACAGCTTTCACAGACCGCGGATGAACATGGATGAACGCTGATGAGTCCGCGGCATTTGCGTCTGTCTGCGTTCATCTGCGGTTTTTCGTATGCAGATACCTGAAAATATATGGCCAGCTACTTATCGCCGAAACCCTTTTCAGTATCTCAGCATCATGTAGCACAATTTTTCAACCCCATTGATATGTGAAACTCATCAGTCGCGAGTTCCTGATACTGAAAAAACAGGCCAGAATGTTCTTCGGAATTTCCGGAGAGCTGTGACTGAAGAGTATGGATTTGCATTTTCCTGATTATAACGCTTTCAGGGGAGGCCTGAAACCAGCCCTGCGTCGCACCTTTTTAACCACAAAGGGCACAAAGGGGGCACAAAGCTTGAACCTGCACGGGTTCGGCCGACCTGTCTGAGGGCGGATGCGGGAGCCTCCCCTGAATCCGTTATAATCAGCTGTTTTCTCTGCGGCCTCTCTGCGGTTTTTACGGTCACGTCAGTGGTTCAGGTCCGAGGCTCCCCTTAATCCGTTATAATCAGGCATTTTCCTTTCATCAGCTCAGTCAAAGCTGTATATTTTTTATCTTCTTTCCAAATCACTGTTTTTCCTCTTGACTTATATCAGACTTATTATATTTAATTATGAGTTTGTTTGTCAATTCAAAATAACAGGTAAAAATTCAGGATTATTAACATGCTTAAAAAAAAAGTTTTTATAGGCCACGATGGCAGCTTTACACTGGTTTGCCCGGAATGTCTGAAAACAATGGTTGTTGACGCTTCCCAATATAAGACTGTTGACAGAGCCTCCATGATGAAATACGAGTGTGCATGTGGATATGTTTATAATATTTTTTTGGAAAGAAGAAAATATTACAGAAAGGAAACCAGTCTCCCCGGAACATACATTTCCGGCAAAAACAGAAGGCCCATGGCGGTAAAGGATATGTCGCTTGTCGGCCTGAAATTTGAGACAGAAAACAGACAGCATGGTATCGCTGTCGCAGACAAGTTTTTTGTGGAATTTTTCCTTGATGACGAACAAAAAACATTGATCAGAAAAGAGGTTACTGTAAAAATTATATCCGATTTTCTTGTCGGCGTTGAATTTTGTTCTGAAGATGCCAG
>JAOZLU010000763.1 GCA_029934695.1 Desulfobacterales bacterium
ACCGGCGGCGGGGGCTTTGGCAGACTTTCAACAAAGTTCCCGCCCCCGCCGTCCGGTGCAGCGCAGGGTTATACGGCTATTTCTGTTTTACCTTTGAAATTCATGCCTTACATATCTGTTATCCATCGTAGCCTTGTCACGATTGTCATATGAACCGTCGTAGGGATAGGCTGAATAAACTTCGATATCGGGAACTGAAACATGGAAAAAATTGACATCTATTCTTCCGCTGATATCGAACCAGATTTTTACATACAAATCGGGATTGCCGCTGTCTCCCCATGAGACATCATACGGGCTGGCGTAAAAATGTCCTGATATGACCGTGTCACCCCTTCCAGTCGTATTCTCACTGCTTTTATAAAAAACAGCATTGACAGGACCTTTTTCGGCTGTTTCGATAACAGCCCTGATCCAAAGATCGGATGTCACCAGCCAACCTCCGTCTTTCGAATCACAGTATATTTCGGGAGCTGTCTTTATCCCCGTAATCGGAAAATCTTCTGCCATACCCGAAGAAGGGATTGCGGTAAGAGTTCCTGTCGCTTCATTCCCTTTGATCTTAAAGGTATATATCTGAGTGAACTCATCGTTGGCAAAAATTGCATAAAATCCGTAGCCTCCCCCTGCCTGAGTCGGAAGTTCCGTATAATAGACGAGAGTCACCTCACCCGAGTGCTGGTTAAGACAGACAAGGTACACGTCATCCTCATCATCTTTCTCTATATCCGTTCCAAAGGTGATTTTACGCTTAAAGGTGTCAATAACTGTAAAGGTGAATTCCCATGTGGTTCCGACCAGAGGCTTCAGATCCTCAGGATCACTCGAAAACCATGTGTCGCTTCTGGCTTTCCTTTTTCCGGAATCCTTCCCGCCGGTTTCTGAAAACTTTTTGAAGGACAAAGTCCTCCCTTTTTTGAGAAGTTCCTCAATTTCAAAATCACCAACTTCACTGGCAAGCCCGCTTCCGATAAAAACGACAGCAAAACAAATTGTTATTATCAATATTGTACGCTTTTTCATAAACACACTCTCCTTGATTCAAGTTTAATTTTTTGCCGTATAACGACAAAGCTCACCGGCGCAGGCTTTTTTGCGTCCGGTGCAGCGCCGGGTTAGGCAATTTTACTACACTCCAAAATGTTTTTCTCTATGGCAATTAGGACACAAAGCCATTGTATTCTCTACAGTATCCTCTCCGCCCTCAGATAAAAATGTTTTATGATGGATTTCCAAATAAGGCGTTCTGTCCGAAGCCCGAATAAACGGAGCAGGATTCCCGCACTCTTCACAATAACCGTTGGCACGTACAAGCACTTCGGCAACAACATCCGGATTTCTTTTAAATTCGGTGCGAATGACTTGCATACATGAGGGAACTCCTGATGCCTCTTTTAACCTCTGTCTTCTGCTCTCTGATTTTTCTTTAAGAGAACAATCTGTCTTTTTCTGAAACTCTCTGTGAAAATCCTTCTCTTCCAAAGGAGTATTTTCTACCCAGCCAATTATCTCAAGAGCTTCGGCTACCTGCGGATGCATCACCCAGTCAAGCTCACTTTCGGGAGAAGGACGGATAAAGCGTACCAATATACGGAGATTAAAGTCATATTCCCGTCCGAAGTATTTGCATATCAGTCCTGCAAATTTACCGTAATGAAGATTGGCAGACGAATATCGGGAATACCCGACTCTCTGAGCCATTTCACGAGCTGTAAGCGTTTTATTAGGCGCATAGTAATTTTCCTGCAACATACGCCGATATATAGGTGAAATATTTGTTTTCACTGCCAGGAATGCTTGTGCGTATTCTTCTGAGGTTGGCAGTATCCCATATTTTTCCATTATCTCTAACCGTAACTTTAAATTGCCTAACGCCAAAGCTAACCGGCGCAAGGGGCGGATTTACTGAACAACTTCATTCAAGAACCCGTAGCCCCTTGCGTCCGGTTCAGCGCAGGGTTAGGTGATGTCATCTTTTATTGCGCCCCAAAACGGAGCTAATTTTTTTCTCCATATATCTACACTATTCCAGCTATGGTCGAAATTTATTACCCATGAATTGGTTTTGCCCGGAGAACCGATAAAATTATCGTTTATTATTTTTACTTCTTTAATATCGTCTGATAATTCAGCCGGCTTGTAGGTAGATGCTATAATAAGCTCCGCATCATTACCCGTTATTCCCTGTGATTTTACAAAGCCAAACCATCCTTTTTGCTTAATACCGGGATCCGTATAAAAATAATATCCGATCCAACTTGTTCCGTTGCTCAGACGTGCGCCGGAACTGGGTAAAAATGACCATAGCTTTCCGGCCAATTCCGCTTGCAATGCTGTCCCATAATCAGGAAAGCTTTTTCTTAAATGAACTGCCTTTTTTTCAAAGGCATAAACAAAACTAAACTGACGTTCTAAATATTTTATAAATTCACATTGAACGATTTTTGCAACCGGATCAGATACATTATCCGTATTTTTGCAAGCTTTCAACACTTCTTCCCATGTGATTATTCCTGAATTTTCCAGCCCTTGAATTTTTGATTCAGCCTCATCCCGTCTGCTCTCAGGACAAAGGACATACAAGATGCTTCTTATTTCGGAATGATTTATTTCTTTTAATGAGTCAGCGACAGCTTTAATTGATTCATAATACTTTTGTGGCTGATCAGCCTGAAACTGGGAGAAAAACTTGTTTTCAATTCCAACAACGGCATCATCCAATTGTATTAGAATGTCAAGTCTTCCGTTACCGTACTTATTATGAGTTGTCGGGTATTCAGTGCGACAAGCAAAGTGCGATGAGTATTCAATCGGTCCTGCGGGAGATCTGTCGGAAATAAGTGATATTATGGAATCTCTTATTTCACGAGAGTTAAATATCAAATAACGAAGCAGCCCGGATCCTAAATTTTCGCCTGAAAGACCCTCAATTTCAGAAAAAATATCCATCCTTTACCTCTCTTTATTCATTCTTAATCACCTAACGCA
>JAOZLU010000174.1 GCA_029934695.1 Desulfobacterales bacterium
CCTGTCATTTCACTCTTTCCCGGGAGCGTCTTCATCCGGCTTTCAACGCCCTGGACCTCGAACTTGCCGAACGGGGTGAAAATGCCGAAGGGCAGGACGGAAACGGATTCAGGCTGAACATTGCCAATTCAATATGGGGGCAGAAGGGACACTCTTTTCTGCCGGATTTTCTGGATGTGCTTGCCCGAAACTACGGAGCCGGAATGCGGCTAACTGACTTCATCAATACTCCGGAGGAGTCCCGGACTGTCATCAATGACTGGGCAAGTGAGAAAACAGGGGGCAGAATTGAGGATCTGATTCCGGAAAACGTCATATCAGATATGACCCGGCTTGTTCTGATCAATGCGATTTATTTCAGTGCGGCATGGAGCAGTCCGTTTCAGGAGGAACTTACCCGGGACAGCGATTTTTATCTGTCTGACGGCACCGATATCACGGTGCCGATGATGAGACAGACGGATCATCTTTATTACGGTGAGGGTGAGAATTATCAGGCAGCAGAACTCATGTATGAGGGCAGAGAGACATCAATGGTCATCCTCCTTCCCAGGCCCGGCCTGTTTGAGGAATTTGAAAATTCTCTCACCTCTGAACGGCTGAATGAGATTCTGGATGGTTTTGAATACAAATCTGTCGAACTGAATATGCCTCAATTCAGCTATGAATCGGATTCCGTCAGTCTGAGGGAAACTCTGTCCCGGATGGGAATGCCGACTGCTTTCTCATGGCCCGGGGCTGATTTTTCCGGCATGGACGGAACTTATGATCTGTTCATCGGTAATGTCCTGCACAAAAGTTTCATATCTGTGGATGAGGCAGGTACGGAAGCGGCAGCCGCTACAGCGGTGGTGTTTGCAGACAGCGGCATTTCCCCGGAAGAACCGACCGACTTCACAGTCAGCCGGCCGTTCATATTCTTTATCCGTGATATTGACACCAATGCCATCTTGTTTGCAGGCCGTATTCTCAACCCGGTCAGCAGGTAAATCTGCCACAAAAGCCCTGCTTTTTATCGGAAAGCAGGGCTGCTCCGTGGCCCATGACCGTTTTCAGGTTTTAAGTTTCAGGAACCTGAGTTTGGGTTGTGCGCAAAGAGGCCGGGCGAAACCGGACAGACGGCAGAACCGAATGGATACAGGAATCCGGTTTCCGGGTTCTCAGGGCTGATGTATGTTTTCTGCGGAGGTGCCTGAGCTTGCCGAAGATGTTCCGCAACAGATACAGGGAAATTTCCATTTTCCCGGAAGGAGGTGATGTGTGAGGGGCCGGCTGCAAGGGAGATTTGTATAAAAACGGAAGCTTGTACTCATCAAACATAGCTCTTGCAGGAAGGCTTTCTTTGTGCGCCTCTAATCCTGGCGTGGCCTGTGTTGGAGTGGCGGACAGCACTGCTGAAGAAAATGGAAAAAAACTTGGCCGAAGAGTGGCAGAATTGGCCAAAAAGCTGAGGAGTTGAAGTTGTCAAGTGTCAGGTTACGTGTTAAGAAGGACATTTCCTGACACTTGACACCTGACTTCAGCTACGCACCCTTGTTGTCCTGAGCAACTTATCACATCGTTCACCGGCCGGAGCGAAAGCGGGCAGGTATGGCGGTCCGGTGACAGACAGAACAGAAGTATAGTGAAATAACCTTCTTTTTTCCCGTATAATATTTACTGATTATAACGAAGTTCACCGAAAACATTGAGAGCTCATTCTTGCTCTATAAACCTATAATATGGGCTCTTACGGATGAAAATATTCCTGAAGGATTACATACAGGGATTTCTTTTATTTTCTGAAAGCTCCTGGTATCCAGAACAACGACTTTATTTTCCTTGTAAGAAGAAATATAGATATTTTTTCCTTTGGGAGTGAATCCCATGTGGAAAACTTTGTCACCAATTTCGAGTGTCTTGACAACCTCCAAGGTTAATGCGTCGATAACCTGTATAAAACGGTTATTGGCACCGGAAAAATTGACCCAAATATGACGGCCATCCGGGCCGGACATTGCGAACATGGGAATACCTGCCAGGGGGACAGACTTGATCAGTTCCCAGTCGCCGAACTTATAAACCGTCAGGCGCTCTTCACCAACCACGGGTGTGAAGAGAAGGCTGTTCCCCATTGCCCAGCCTTCCAGATGCGGAACCTTTCTTACCCCCATCTTGGGGGTTTTCTTGAGAGGATCATTTAGCGAAATCTTCTTTATCTGATCTAATTTCCATGTGTCCAGCATTGCCAGGTGCGGGGAATGATACAGACCGGCGATATAATAGCGACCGTCGGGTGTCAGTAAGGCATCGTAAGGCATTCTTCCGATGTCCCAAAATTTCTTTACAACCGGAAAATCATTTTTGTTGGCATCCACAACCCAGATGCCGTCGGCATCCATCAAGGAAAAGATAAGAAGATTCCCTGGGGCATCCACCATGCCAACAGTTCTGGAAGTAACCTTTTTTCCCTCTGCTTCTTTATCAGCGGAAATTGTGTGGACAAGTGCCAGCGTTTCCGCATCCACGATTTTAACAACAGGCGGCTTATAATTGGAAACAGCGACAAACCTGTTGTCTTGTGTCACAGCCAGACCGATGGCACTATCACCCACCCTTACCTGCGCCACGCGTTTTAAGGTAAGAAGGTCAAGCTTATTCAGCCAGCCGTCACGGGAAACAAGAAATGCATAACGGGCATCGTGCGAAAATGAAACTGTCGCGTGATGTAGCAGTCCGAGATCCGCAATGCGTCCCAGAATTTCATGTTTAAGAGAATCCACCACCACAACACTGGAACTTTCGCGTTCAACGACGACCATCAACGCACCGGTGCCCCATCGTTCGGAACCGATCGCTGGGGAATGAATGAGGGTGATCATTATGATCTGGATACACAGGTAAAGATATCGCTTCATAGCATACTCCGATATAAACTTAATAGTAATGGCATTTTTCAAAATCTGGCAAAAATGTAGGTGGGTGCAGCGTAGTGAAACCCACAAAATGCTGATAAACGGTGGGTTTCGCTACGCTGCATCCATCCTATATTCTGGATTCGGGGATGCCAGAGCAACCCGGAAAACATTCCAAGGCCGGAGCGTTGGAACGAGAAAAATTTATTGAGATTTCATCGTCCCTCAGATAGCACATCGGATCCGGACCCCACCAATCATCATAGTGGGCGAAAGCCCTTGCGCGCGAGTTGCCGCCACACAGATCAATAAATCGGCAGCTTCCGCATCGTCCGTTAAAAGGTGTTTTGCGCTCCCGTAATGAAACAACAAGCGGATGTTTCGGCGATGACCATATCTCGCTGAAAGGTTTTTGGTTAACATTGCCAAGGGTTATATTTCTGCAAAAGGGATCAGGGTGGACTTCCCCCAGAGAGTCAATATTTGCCAATCGAACACCGGAACTGTTGCCACCGGCCATGGATAGTCGTTTGTAGAGGCTTTTTGCATTGTCAATGTTTTGCCGTTGCATGGATAAATAAAGAAACGGGCCATCAGCATCATTGTTGCCAGTGACGATCTCACGAGAGGATGACCCGTCATTCAGATACTCCGTAGCTTTGTGGATGACAAAGCGCATGTTCTCTCTAATTTTAACCGGTTTTAATGCAACGTGCTTTACAGCTTTATCTGAATAATTCATGTGCGAGAGATAAAGTTTCACAAGATTTTCTTTTTCAAACAGATCGAATATTTGGGGCAATGCCGGGGCTGTATACGCTGTTAATGACAGGCGCAACCCAACTTTAATGCCCGCATCACGGCATAGGCGAATCGCTTTAAGCGAGGCAACGTAAGCACCCTGTTTGCCGCGAAACCGATCATGGGTTTCACCAATTCCGTCAATACTGATTCCGACATAGCGGATTCCGCTTTTTAAAATTTTCCTGACATGCAATTCATTGATCAGGGTTCCATTGGTGGAAAGGGCGCATGTTATGCCTTTTTCCTTGGCATACGTTGCCAACTCATAAAGGTCTTTTCGCAAAATCGGTTCACCGCCAGATAAAATCAGTACCAAAACTTTTTGTCTGACCAAATCGTCAATGACTTTTTTGGCCTCCCGGGTGCTGAGTTCATGGGCTGACCCTTTTGAAGTCGCATGGGCATAGCAATGAGGGCACGCCAGATTACAGCGATTGGTCAAATTCCATATTACGACCATCCCGGATTTTACATGCCCTTTGGTTTGGGCGGGGTGATAAGTCTTTTGAAGAATTTTGCTGATTCTTAACATGGATGCTCACTTTATTTTATTCTGATTATAACGGATTTAGGGGGATGCTTTTTAATAACCGCAGAGAGCCGCGGAAGAGGCACCCTTCGGCAGGCTCAGGGGCCGCAGAGAGTCACAGAGTTTTTACTGTTTTCTCTGCGGCTTCTCTGTGGCCCTCTGTGGTTTTTACAGTCACGTCAGTGGTTCAGGTCTGAGGCTCCCCTTAATCCGTTATAATCAGATTTTATTTTCGAAAAGAATAGACATAAGCACCCAAATTTTTGATTTCATTATTCGTCAGATCAAACACAGGCATTATTTGATCTGTATAACCGAGAATTAAGCTGCTGGTGTAAGGAAACCTGATTTGCCCCATAATGGCGCGAATATCCCTTTTCGCTGAAATCTCACTATAGGCCGGGGCAAAGGCTTCGATTGTCGGATGATGGCAACCCATGCAGTATTCATCAAAAAGGGATCTGCCATTTTTTATCCGTTTAGGATCGCGTTGCCACATCTTATTTTTCACAATTTCATAATTGCCGTCAGACCCTATTTTTATTCTTTTAACAATCTCAGCAGGAGTCTCCTTCAGATAATAAGATAATCGCCTCAGCTTTTTAAGAGACAACCTGCAACTCTGGGCCGGCATCAGTGTTCCATCAATGCCATGCCGAATCAGGGAACGAACCGCCGCTTGACTACGGGTTTTAAGTTCCGCAGGCACAAGAGATGTGCCGATGAATCCTGTTCTGTCAAATCCATGACAGGCAGCGCAATTTTCCAGATAAATTTGTCTTGCCGCCCATCTGTCCTTCATATCTTCCCCTGCAAGAAGACCGGGGAAAGTAAACAGGATCAAGGCGAATATGAGGCTCGTCACTTTTTTGATAAAATGATGTCCTTGATGGTTTTCTTTAGGCTTCAACATAAACTTACGCAAATGATCAACCTGTTGATGCGTGGAAAAATTGCGACCTGTAAATTCTCCGTGGGAGCGGCATATTTCCAGCATAATTATGCTACAAATATGCCGTCCTGATGGGACTCTGAATGAATTGCACAGATCGAAAAATTGTGCAACGGAGACCCACAAATTTGAGCCTCCATTCTTCTGAGGGATATTTATGTAAAGACTATAATGATTTTTCCAGACCGATTGAAACAATTTTGGGACGGACATGGGAAAATGTGCCCACAGGGTTTTCAATCGCAATCTCTTTTACCTTTGTCATGGTGTCGGATTTGTATATCACCACCTTGTCGCCCTGATATCCGGCACTTATATAGAGATAGTCGCCATTGGCCGTGTATTCCGGAAAATGTGAATGACCGCCAACGGTTACGGTTTTAACCACCTCCAGGGTTTCCTTGTCGATCAACTGCATTTTGTCGGCATCCGGACCCGTGCCTACGATATCAACGACAATATAAGGAGCATTGGGATTGGCTGCCGGTGACTCGGTGGGTCCCATAACCGGTATCTGTTTTACCACTTCCCAAGTGTCGAGGTCCCATACGGTAACAACATATTTGTCGCAACCGCCGATATTGGTTCCGATTCCAAGGGTTTTCCCCTTGACCTTGATAATCGAACCGGATCCGAGGTGGGGGACGCAGCCTCCCGTAATCTTCTTCACCACCTTTTTCTCTTTTAAATCAACCACCGGAAAATTATTGTCTTTATAAGAAGCGATCATTACATATCGTCCGTCCGGCGACAGTACTGCATCGTGAAGATGGCGGCCCACATTCTTGATCTTGGTGACAGGCATATCCGGTTTGCTGTAATCAATGATCCAGACCTGACCGGCATTTTCTATGGCAATTACCAGGTAATCCGCGAACGGGGTTCCCGTGATCATCCCTGAATCAGATTCCACCATTTTACCATCCGGGTCAACGCCTTTCAGCTCAAAGAATTTGACAGGTTCAAGTGTTTTGGAATCCAGAATGACGGCTGTATGGGGGACATAAGCTCCGGCCATCACATAACGGCCGTCTCTGGAAATGGCAAGCGCAGGTCCGTTTAATCCGGTGCGGATGCTGCGTACAGTGCGCATGGAATAGAGGTCTATTTTGTGCACATAACCGGTGTCGGTTTTCACATAAGCCCAGCGCGGGTCGGTTGGGTGAAAATCCATATTGTGGGGCGCATGTTCTGTCGGGACTTCGCCCACTTGACGATTTGTCTTACCGTCAAAAAAGACCACTCTGCTGTTGCCCGTAGAATATCTCCCTCTGGCCATGATTCCCATCAAATCATTTATATCCTTGATAGGATAGGTCGGTTTGGGCGGAAGCGCGGATTCATCGGCAACTTCCACTTTCAGAGATTTCCTGATCTCTTCTATACCAAAGGAGACCTTTGTTTTTGAGGTGCTTTTGAACAATGCTGAAAGCTTTCGCAGTTCGGTCGTGCTGAGTTTACCTCCCCAAGGCGGCATCTGGGTTTCCGAAATGCCATTGCTGGTCATGGAACGTATGGCAGCCTCGCTGGTGTTGGCCAGTCTTTCCTGGGTCAGAGCCGGTGCGAAATATCCGCCGCGGTCAGCACCATGGCAGACCGCACAATTCTGGGTAAACAATTTTTCCGCATCCTGCATGTCACCGGCTTGGGCAACTGTTGTTGTCAAAACTGCCATGATCATGACTACCAATGATGCAACAAGGGAATATGCAAATTTACTGTGTGTTCTCATTAAATCAATCTCCTGATATTGAGTTTTCGGTGTTAATTGCCGTTACCGCGTCTAAATGACAGTTGACAGATTGAAAGTCGTTTACCACCTCTGTCATCTGCAAGTATGACGGCCTAAATGACAGTTGACAGATTGGAAGTCGTTTACCACCTCCTTTTTTTCCGTTACAGATTTCATTGTTGAAGAACGGTTTTGTATTTATATGGGATATATGTTTTATCCAGACTGAGCATAAAAACCAGAAGGGCCTTGGCCTTTTCCTCCGTGAAACCCAGATTCGGCATTGCCGAACCCGGATCATTGGCAGTCGGATTCATCACCGATTCAAGTAAATAACTGATGCTGAAGCGTGCGAGGTCGGTATGCTCCGATCCGATGCTTCCCCCGACCGAACCGATTTTATGGCAGTCAATACATCCTTTTTCCTTATACAACCGCTTACCGGCAAACAGTTTGGGCGCATCCTGCTCCATGAGATCAGGATTATGACATTTGCCGCACGATGCCTGGAGGAACTCTTTAGGCAGTATCGGCTTAGGCCACAGTCGTCGAGATACATCTCCGTGAGCCTCGGCTTTGGTCAGGGCATATCCCTGCCCTTCATGACAGAGTGTGCAACCGAACCGTTCAATGGGATGTATCCAGGTAATTGTCGGCTCCGGGTGAGTCAGATACGGCAAAGGTGCTTTCTCCAGCCCTTTTGAGTCTATGCCGAGATGACAGGTCTGGCAACGGTCCACCCGATTTGCCCGTGGCAAGTAAATCTGTTTGACCCCGGATGCGACTTTTCCCGGATCCGATGATGGGTCAGTGTGCTCCTGTAAGACCTTTATAAAACCCTGTTGGTATTGTCTCCATTCGGAGCGGGCTTCCTTCCACATCATTACACCAACTAAAACAAGGATAACAAATCCTAAAATCAGTATTTTCAGGGTCTCTCTCTCGGCCAGCTTCTTCATGTCTGTGTCATTTGTCATTTGTCATTTGTGATGTTCAATATATCTGTCAGTGCACTTCAGGCCAGACCTCCCAGGGCCAGAAGAAAACCCAGTTGGGACCGCGGCAAAAATAGGTGAAAAAGATAAGACATATGATGGCCAGCAAAATGATTGTAAACAAAATATTCTGCCGTAACCGACTGCGATGAAACCATACGCCGGTAGCTTCAGGCGGGCTGTTGTCAAAAAATGGAACCAAAGCCAGCCAGGTCAGTAACAGGCCGGGGATAACCATACCGCCGACAAATCCGCCGTTAATCCGATACTGGCCAACGCTGATAGTGGTGCTGGCAACAAGCTCCTGCAACCACAGCAGGAACCACGGCGCCTTGGCAGGATTCTCAGCCATTACCGGGTTGGCCGGCGCATTCAAAGGAAGGCTGACAAACAATGTCAATAAAATAGCGAATGCCGTGGTTGCCAAGGAAACCCATATAAGCCTTTTTAAAAACATGGGCGTGCGCTTCAGTGCTTCATCTTTTTGCAAACCGGAAACAGTTTGGCCGCTTTCGGTTCCTTGGGCTGTATCCACTGGGAGGTTATCCTCACACGCCATGCCGCCATCTTTGCGATTTCTCCAAAAATGGTATGAAATGAAAAGAACCGTCAAAAGGGGCAACAGCAACACATGCACGGCATATATGCGAATCAGGAAATTTTGTCCCAACTCGTTTCCGCCAAGAACAAAATATCTTAGCCAATCACCGATTACCGGAATTGATTTGATGATATTGGTTCCAATAGTCGCCCCCCAAAAACCCACCTGATCCCAAGGAAGGACATATCCGGTAAAGGCCATGGCCAGAGTGAGAACCAGCAGCAAAATACCGGTCATCCAGTTGATCCAGCCATTGGTTTTTTTTCTCCCCCCTTTTTTAAAAGCACCGGTATAAAAAGTCCGGCACAAATGTAAAACAACAAAAACAATCATAAGGTAAGCGGAAATCCGGTGAAGATCGCGAATAAACCAGCCAAACGGGTAAATAAATTGTAAGTCCTTTACGCTCCAATAAGCGCGTTCCACTGACGGGACATAGCGCATCATTTGCATGAATCCGGTTGCACAGAGGATTGTAAAAATTACCGCAACTATTGTGCCAAGGTATAAAGAATATCTTATGGAATAGCTTTCCCGGGTGACATCGTTATCGGTCGGAATAAAATGTATCCAGAAGATACGATCAATGGCGTCGCTTTTTTGCAATGATGCAGCCGCATCCCAACCTGAAACGATTTTATCGGACAGTCTGTTCCAAACTCCCATGACAAGACTCCTTAATAACTTTGACTATACTCAGAGAGACCATAATTTTTTGATTAAGATTATGCAAAGTGCTAAACAGTGAAGCGCTGACCCGAATCCACCACGATGTTTTTATCAACGATCAGCTTTCGGTCAACGGCCGAAACAGATACTTCATACGCGGGCAGAGGCGTGGGGGCGGGCCCGGTATAGGGTGTTCCGTCCCCATAAAATTTAGACCCATGACAAGCGCAGTTAAATTCCCATTTTTCTTCAATTTCTTTCCCACGAACGGTCACATTCTTTGTCTTGGCAAGTTTGTTGAAAGTGACGTTGCATCCCAGATGGGTGCAAACAGAGGAGAGCGCATGAAATTTATTGCCTTCCTTAATGACAAAGATACGATGTTTCGCCAGAAAGTTGGGCCCATCAGTGAATTGATAGGCAGACCCTACTTTGAACCGTTGGGGAGGTTCATAACGAGCCTTGGGGAAAAATGATTTGACCAAAGCATAGGCCGTCTGCCCGGCCATGGTGCCGAAAATTCCAATAGACGCAAATATTTTCAGAAAGTTCCTTCGCTTTACGGTTTTCATAAACGCCCCCTAAAATCATAAGTTTTTCCAATGTCTGCCATATCTTCCAGTTTAACGACACCCTTAATCGAAAGAGGCATTGAAAGTATGTGATTTATGTCACAAAAGATTGCTTTTATCGAAAAACTTTTATTTTCCACGGCACTCCCTGAAGCAACAGAGTTGTTCCTATGATAAATATGGAATCAGTAAAAACAGATGGTGAACGTGAATGTGCCCGTGAACGAGTCCCCTTCTTGCCGGACGGGGTTGCAAACCCCGTCCGGCAAAAACCCCGTCCGGCAATCTCCGCGAATAAACCAGCCAAACGGGTAAATAATTTATAAGTCCTTTCCGGGATTTTTTCCCGGGAAAACAGCTTTCACAGACAGCGGATGAACGCGGATGAGTCCGCGGCAGACAGGCACCTGCGTCTGTCTGAGTTCATCTGCGGTTCCTCGTATGCAGATACCTGAAAATATATGGCCTTATCTCCCAATTTAACGACACCCTTAATCGAAAGAGGCATCGAAAGTATGTGATTTATGTCACAAAAGATTGTTTTTATCGAAAAACTTTTATTTTCCACGACACTCCCTGAAGTAACAGAGTTGTTCCTAAATAAATACGGAGTCAGTAAAAACAGATGGTTAAAAGATCAAAAAGGTCAAAAAGCTTGTTTGGGAACAACTCTGATACTATGTGGGACTCGTTTGATTTTAGTCTCTGATTCGAGAGCAAGATTCATTTTTCCCTTTACATAGGGATATTTTTTTCATAAGTTGGTTAATGAACAAACTGGTGTAAACTCTGGAATGCATGGAAGCAAATGGGTGAAGGATAATGAAGTCTCAAAAAAAAAAATTATATTCTCTTAGTCAAATTCCCTATTTTGAAAAAGTAGCAGAAGAAGAACTTGAAGCATTAGCCGGAATAGCCAAAAAGCGCTGTTTCAAAAAAGGTGATTTTATCTTTACTGCCGATCAAAAGTGCAGAAACTTACATATACTCCACTCTGGTAAGATAAAAATTTTCATGCTCTCTGAAATGGGGAAGGAGCAAATCATCCATTTTCTCAAGCCGATGGTTTTTTTTGGCGAAGAAATTCTTTTCGGAGAAAACATATATGAAGCGAATGCTCAGGCTCTTTGTGAAACCGTTCTTTTTGATCTTGGCAAAAAGGATTTGGAAAATTTCATTCTTTCTCATCCACGGGTCGGCATCGCCATGCTGGCCAATTTTGGTGAAAGAGTTAAAAGATTGATGAAGATGATCGGTGATTTGGCTCTGAAGGATATCCAATGTCGCCTTGTGTGCCAACTGGTCCGGATGGCGTATGAAGAAGGGGTGGAAACCAATGATGGTGTTGAGATTGGCGGTTTGACACAGGAAGAGTTGGCTTCCCATATCGGAACCGTTCGGGAGCCTGTGAGCCGTTGCCTGAATCGCCTTCAAAATGCCAACCTGATCAAATTGGGCAGAAAAAAAATCATAGTGCATGATGTCAACAGTCTGAAAAATTTGTCAGAAAACACCCAATCGCTTGTTCCAATCCGTGGATGAAATAACTTCCCCGATACGTCAGGCTGGCCGATGTTTCTAAGATCAGTGAAGAATGCCCGAAAGACGTTTTCGTGGAACTGCCCAAAGCGACCTGATTCCCGTGCGAATTCCCCGGCCAAAAGCCGACTTTGGCGTGAGTTCAGCCAAACGCTTTTTCTTAACCACGAAACACACGAAAACTGTCTCGTTCATTTCGTTTATATTAAATGTTTCCCCCAATTTTATGTTTAATCTGTAAATCCTTGTTGAACAGGGATTCATAAGTTCTCATCTGCATAAGAGCCATCACTGACTGAACTTTTTCAGGAGCATACGCCAATTTCTCACGCAAAGGCGCAAAGGCGCAGAGAAGAGGCGCTAAAGGACAGAAAAAAGATTCTGATTATAACGGATTCAGGGGAGGCTCCCGCACCTGCCCTCACATATCCGGCCGAACGTGCAGGTTTAAGCTCTGTGCCCAGGGTTTAAGCTTTGTGCCC
>JAOZLU010000764.1 GCA_029934695.1 Desulfobacterales bacterium
AACATCAAACATCAAACATCAAACATCAAACATCAAACATCAAACATCAAACATGTTTTTCAGTTCCTCATTTTCCGCTTCAAGACGACGCTTTTCAGTAAAATCCTGTATGATGATAAGGAGTTTTTCCATATATCCGGTTTTCTCATTGATAACAGGCAGCCAGTCCAGTTTGAATATTTTGCCGCGCTGATTGGTAAATTCATTGCCACACATCAGAACAAGCTTTTCAAAAGGTAAGGAGCCGTGTTTTAAAAACACCTTATGCACCCACTTTATCAGAATCTGAAAGGTATCCGGCTCCAGACACAGCAGTGTGGCCAAATCTGATCCCACGATTTCCCTGCCAGAATCATATCCCACAATGCCAGCGGTTGAGTGACTGTGACCGGGAAGAATTTTGGCATCTGAGTTTATGGCAACCAGCCCGGAAGGAATGAGATTTAAAATTCCTTCAACATCTTTAGCGGTCCTGTTTGCCTCAATTGTCTTTTTCTCAAGCTCCTGCAAGGTTTCTTCAAGCTTCCGGCCGATCTTCACTTCAGCAAGGTTCAGAGAAAAACCGCACAGAATCCCGCCTTTTTCATTTTCAATCATAATGGTGCCCGACGTAACATCCGGAAACTCCACTTCTCCATAAATCACAGTGCCAGGCGTGTAGGTCAGGTATCCGAAGCTCTGCTCCAGCTCCAAAATGGACTGGCCCACAGCAAGATTCAGCAGTTCCTTAATAAATCCGCCATAATCTTCCCTCATTTCCCGAAGGTCATTTTCGGGCATTCCGCTTTCATAAGCGTCTATAAGCTTTGCCGCTGTTATCTCATCCAGGCTGAGTATATAATCGCCCTGTATGGTTCCAGAAAAATGGATATATGCGATCATATTGAACCGCGATGAAAACGGAATCTCCTTAAAAGACGATTTGTTTAACACAAAAGGGTCCCCGACCATATCCTCCAAAGAGCGGATGACACTTTGGGCAAAGAAGACAGCATTTGTGCTTATATAACCGTTCCGAGAATTGTTATTCATTATTCAAGCCTCTGAATATAATAAAAAATTTATAAAATTTTAAGTTTGAGTTTCAAACCTGAAAGCCCTGTCATTCCGGAATCCACTCCCCGAAAGGCATTATAGTCAGCTTTTCACTTTCCGGTTATGCCTGATGAAGCATAAAAATACTTTTGATATCCAACACCAGGCTGACGTGTCCGTCTGCCATAATTGATCCGCCCGCGACAGAATCTGAACTGATCCACCCGCCTTCCCCAAGATTCTGGATAACAACCTCCTGATTTCCAAGGATGTCATCAGCCAGGATACCTATGAAATCCCCTTCATTTTCTGCGACAATCACCATGGCCTCACACGGATTTGTCCGGGTTCCTTTTCCCTTTATTCCGAACAGCTCACCCAGTCGTATCAGCGGCAGAAGCTTTCCCCTGAGGCGAATCATCTCACCTCTGCCTTCCACCGTGAAATAATCTTCCTTTTTGGGACGCAATGTTTCCCGTATGTTGGCAATGGGAATAATATAGGGTTGGGAATCAATCGTGACGATCATGCCCTCAGTTGTTGAAATGGCAACAGGAATTCTGAGAGTAAAGATACATCCTCTGCCCGGAAAAGATTTCAGATTAACACTTCCCCTTATTTTTTTCAGAGCATTTTTTACCTCATACAGCCCGGTCGGCCGGGAATCCACGCGGAAGATAATCAGATCATGGAAGATCAGCTGATCGGTCTCATGGTCGCTGAGGACCTCATCCGGTCCGATCAGCCCCGACTTTCTGGCTTTGTCAACGAGCCGTTTATGATTCAGGCCGCGGCCGTCATCCTCCACATCAACAATAACATATCCGCCTTTTATACGACTCCTGAGCTGAAGACTGCCGTTTTCCGGTTTGCCGAGGCGTTTTCGCTCTTCAGGGGATTCTATTCCATGATCAAAGGCATTCCGAATGAAATGCGTAAGAACCTCGGAAATGATATCATCTGCCTGCCGATCAATTTCGGTTTTGCCACCGGATATGGAGACCTGAACCGATTTTCCGGCCTTTTCCGAAAGCTGTTCAGCCAAATATCCGGCTTTTTCAAAGGTCTCCTGAAGCGGCACTGACCAGATAATCATCAATGTGCTGCGAAGCTTTGAGCTTACACCGGCCAACTGTTCAAAATATCTGCCAAGATCGCTGTTTCTCGCAGATCGGATTCCCGGGTTCTGTCGGATCAGGTTTTGGATGATAAAGAGTTCGTCAACGGTTTTGTTGAGTTCAGGAAGAGCCACCATAATCTGCTTCATACTTTTTCGTACCTGTTCAATTCCCTGCTCTTTGGACTGAACCTCATCCCATGCTTCCTGAAGTTTTTTTCCGATCTTCAGGTTCACAAGGTTCAAAAGGAAGCAGCAGACAACAGTACCGGTTCCGCCTTCCAGTTCCAGATAACCGGTCGGGATATCGGGATAAACCATCTCACCATATATGATTTTGCCCGGGAGCACAGTCAGTTCCTCAAACTCTTTTTTCAGATACTGGATGGCCTGTCCTGCGGCAACATTGACGACTTCGCTCACAAAGCCTTCGTATTCCTCACGATGTTTCTTCAGTTCATCTGGCCGGATACCTTCCTCAAAGACTTGGGCCAGCTTTGCCGCGGTTTCCTCTTTTATGGATAATATATACTCGCCTTGTATAATACCATAAAAACGGATAATTGCATGCATCATGGCGGGAAAGCGGTACTTCATCTCTCTGAAGGAATCTTCATGCACCTGATAATCAGCACCAGCCATATCATAAATGGTCTGTGCGACAGATTTGGCGAATGCCATGGTGTTTGGATGCAGATGATGTTGTTCTTTATCAGTCAAGTTTACGTTTACGTTTACGTTTAAGTTTAAGTTTAAGTTTAAGTTTAAGTTTCAAACCTGAAATCTTGGAAAGTGACTGTGGAGTACCATTATCTCAATATA
>JAOZLU010000765.1 GCA_029934695.1 Desulfobacterales bacterium
ACAAGGTGGGTTACGCTTCGCTTCACCCACCCTGCTTTTTAGCACTTTTTAGCACAAGGTGGGTTACGCTTCGCTTCACCCACCCTACTTTTTGGTCTGTGTGAGAGTGCCGATGCTGTCCGTCTGAACACCTCCCTGAAGGTGGGGAAAGAAACCCGGTTTTTTTTGTAAGGCATATCCATTATTCATCATCTGAAATTTTACGCTGATGTCCCTGCAAAGCAATATATTTTTTGATAATTTTATCCAATTTGCCAGGGTCGAAGGGCTTTGAAACATAATCGTTCATGCCGGCATCAAAGAACTGTTCACTCTCCTCTTCCATGACAAGGGCTGTCATTGCGATAATCGGCACTTCATGGTTGCAAACATCTGATTTAGGGTCACGAATCATCCGGGTCGCCTCCAGACCGTCCACTTCCGGCATCTGTATATCCATCAGTATAATATCATAGCGGGTCATCTTCAAAGCGGCCAGAGCTTCCCTGCCGTCATTGACAATATCAACCTGATAGCCAAGTTGTCTGAGTATGAGTTCCGCCAACTTCTGATTCATGGGATTATCTTCGGCGAGCAGGATTTTCACATCACGGGAGTCCCCCTCTTTGTAATAATTTTTATCATTCATTGTTTACTCCAACGATATTCAGCTTTATTTTTGTACAGGATAAAAAAAATGAACGGCGGAGAAATCCGGCTTTTCCAGCAGAAAAATCATTTTATCCAAGCCATTGATTAATATCAATACATTTATCTGATTTATGAACAAATTGCAAATGAATTTCCAAATTGCCGGGTTTCTTTTTGCCGATTTTGAATTTTGTCCTGTCCGCCAGGCTGAAAGATGCGGTAATATTTCAGCTTGCGTAAAACAGATATTTTGTTTATAAGGCCAGTTATGAAAGACATACATTCCAAAAACGATTGCCGGACGGGGCTGCAAACCCCGTCCGGCAGAATGATTGTTAAAAAAAATCAGGTGGTTCAGTTATGAAAAACATACGTTCAAAAAGTATCCGGCTGGTCTCTTGTGACCTCAATGGCACCCTTGTCCATCAGCATACCATGATGGATATGATAAGAGTGGGATTTCCTCATTCACCTGAAAGATATGAAAAGGCAAAGGATGTTTTTACCCGTCAGACCTCCGGTCTTCTGAGCATGAAGGAGACCTTTGAAATTGCCGGCCCTCTGACAAAAGGGCTGAGTCTGCGGAACGCGGTTGAATATGTCTGCTCAGAGATGCGTTTTCTTGAGGGATTTGAAGTGTTTATCTCGATGCTGCACAAAAAGGGGATATTTTTTGTCATCAATTCCACCGGGTACAGCGTCACCGCGGAGGTGATCAGATATCTTTACGGGCCGGAAAAATTTTATGGTATGATCTGCAACCGGCTCATTTTCGGATGGGAAGGGAATTCCGTCAGACAAATTGGGGAAAAAGAGATGGCTGATCTTGTGAAAAATTATTTTATCGGCGGGAAAAGCAAAGATGTTTATGACAACATTCTCGCCACAGGTGAAGTGGAACTCTGCATCCGGGATGAAAGCGAGAAGGCCCGGCTAATCTTTGAAATTGCCGAAAGAGCGGATATCTCCCGGGAAGCCATCGCTCACATTGGCGACACCATGGGGGACAGCCGCGGAATAACCGAGGTTGCCGGAAACGGCGGCCTGGGGATTGCCTTTAATTATAACGAAGCTCTGGAAAACCACCTGAAAGGCGTTCTTCATCGTGAGAATATCCCGGGGAAGATTGTTCTGACAGAACCCAAGAGCGAAACATCGGACATCAGGCATCTTTCGGGGATTTTATTTCCTCGACAATCGTAAGTTCTCACAAATTACTTTCAGCTTTCAACTCTCAACTCTCAACATGGACATTATCAATAATGAAAATACTCTTTACTTCAGATATCCATGCAAATGAAAATCATCTCTTTTCCATGCTTTTAACAGCGGAAAAGGAAAAAGCGGACGCTGTCATCATCGGCGGTGATATTGTCCCTCATAACTTACCGCATACAGACGGGATGGACATCGTGGGTTTGCAGTCAAAATATCTCAGGGATGTTTTCCTCCCCGCTGTTGAGAATTTCAGGCAAAAGAGGAATATCCCTGTTTACCTTGATCTTGCCAATGATGATTTCATTGCCGCCCGAAAAATTCTTGAAAAATATGACGGCAAACTGTTCAGCCTGCTTCATGAACGCAAGCATAAGCTTACTGAAACCGTTGATATTATCGGTTATATGAATGTTCCGATCACGCCTTTCGGAATAAAAGACTGGGAAAAGCCCGATGCTGCTGACCAGCCTTATGCGCCGGGAAACGCCATCTCCTTGAACGGATGCATTTCCGTCAACGGCATGTTGGAAAAAACCGTCATTGATCTGGCATCAGAGGACACCATTGAGAATGATCTCGCCCGATTGTCGGAAACCATTGACAGGCCGTTCATCTTTGTTTCTCACGCGCCGCCATATCAGACACCGTTAGACGTGCTATATGACGGAACCCATGTGGGGAGCCTCAGCATAAGAAGATTTATAGAAAAATGGTCTGAAAAAGGCCATCTCATTGCATCCCTGCATGGACATATCCACGAATCACCAGCACGCTCCGGTTCAATCCGCACAGAAATAGGCACGTCATTATGTATTAATCCCGGGCAGGATAGCAGACGCATTGCAGTGTTTCAATATGTGATATTCAAACTGACGGACACAGAAAAGCGTCCGACCGTTCAGATGTTATAAAAAAAAGGAGTGCAAAAATGAAGCGAAGCGTAATTTTTGCATTGGAATCATACTTCAAAGGAGTGCAAAAATGAAGCAAAGCGTAATTTTTGCATTGGAATCACACTTCAAAGGAGTGCAAAAATGAAGCGAAGCGTAATTTTTGCATTGGAATCAGAAAAAGGAGTGCAAAAATGAAGCGAAGCGTAATTTTTGCATTGGAATCA
>JAOZLU010000175.1 GCA_029934695.1 Desulfobacterales bacterium
TCCTTATTGTAACAGGTATGACTACACACGAACGTATGCACTTGAACATGCCATATTGGGTATTCAGGAGCAGGAGCTGATTGATTTGCGTCAGACCATGTTAAGCTGTACGGTGGAGAATCGGGAAAAAGACCTCCTGAGCTTCAACAGTGAATGGAGCCATGCGGTCCGATCTTGTGAAAAAAATGAACTGCTTCAGCTGATTATAGAATATTTGGAGCATAAAAAAAGGGTCAAGGAGCTTAACAACAGCGGAATCCCCAGGATGGTCAGAGGGTATTTTTATGAAATGGCCTGTGTCATACAGGATTGTTTCAGGATATTAAAAAATAACGGAGTACTGTTTATGGTGAATGACAATGTCCGATATGCGGGTGTAAGTATCTCTGTGGACCTGATCCTGTCAAAAATTGCTGAAGATATTGGTTTCAATGTTGAAAACATATTGGTTTTGCCAAAAGGAAAAGGAAACAGCAGCCAGCAAATGGGCACTCATGGCCGGGAAGTGTTGAGGAAATGTGTTTATGTGTGGCGGAGATAGGAGTTCAGGGTTTGGGCTGAGATTTCCCAAGAAAGGTTATTGATGATGAAATCGCTTAAAATTGTAACATATCCGGATAATTTTCTCCGACAACCCACAAAGCCGGTTGAAAACATAAACGGAGAACTTCAGGATTTTATTGAAAGAATGGCTGTCACCATGTACGGCGCGTCCGGTGCAGGACTGGCTGCAATACAGGTCGGATATGACAAAAGTATTATTATTTATGATGCGTTTCCGACAGACCCGGAAAAGCAGTGTCTGGAGGTTCTTATAAATCCAAAGATTATTGCTGCTGAAGGATCGAGAGTTTCAGAACAGGAAGGATGTCTCAGCGTCCCTGATTTCAGGGCAGATGTGAAACGGTCGGTTGCTGTCCTTGCTGAAGGCATGGACAGGAAGGGAAAACCAGTGAGGATAGAAACAGATGATTTCCTCATGGCCGTGGTATTGCAGCATGAAATTGACCATTTGAACGGGATATTATTTATAGACCGCATCAGCGCCCTGAAAAGGGAGCTTTATAAAAGACGTGTAAAAAAGCATTTGAGAAAAAAATGAATGAAATATTTAAAATTGTGTTCATGGGCACCCCGGATTTTGCCGTGCCTGCCCTGAAAGCAATCCATAAAAGTGTTCACGAAGTGATTTTGGTTGTAACCCAGCCGGATCGTCCAAAGGGACGGGGGCGCAAACTTCTCCATCCCCCTGTCAAGAAAGCGGCCATGGATATGGGCTATGATATCATCCAGCCGGAGTCATTGAAAACCGGGGCGTTTGCAGATATGATCTCGAAACTGCAGCCGGATATAATTGTGGTGGTTGCCTTCGGACATATCCTTTCGGAACGTGTCCTTGCTTTGCCGCGATTGGGGGCTGTGAATATACACGCGTCGCTTCTTCCGAAATACCGGGGATCAGCTCCGATCCAGTGGGCGATCATTAACGGGGAAAAAGAAACCGGTGTCACCATTATGTTCATGGATAAAGGCTTGGACACCGGCGATATTCTTTTGTCCGGGAAAATTGAAATTGCCCCTGATGACACATCCGCCAGTCTTCATGACCGTCTCGCTGTTCTTGGTGCAGACCTTCTGACAAAAACATTGGACAGGTTTAAGGCAGGCGACATACATCCGATTCCCCAAGATCACAACCAGGCAACATACTCGCCGATACTGAAAAAAAAGGACGGCCTTATGGATTGGGAAAAACCTGCCCAGGCCCTTGAGACATTCATACGCGGAGTGACACCGTGGCCCGGGGCGTTCACATTCCACGAGGATAAACGGCTCAAGATATTCAAAGCCTGTTGTGTCTCAACTGAGGCCGAAGAACCTCCCGGGACTGTCATCAAAAGCTTTCCGGATGAACTGCGCGTGGCAACTGGAAAAGGTGTCCTGTGTGTTCTGGAAATTCAGGGCGCATCAGGGAAACGGCTTCTGATCAGAGATTTCCTGTGCGGATACAAAATGCCGCCGGGAACGGTGTTGCATTGAGGGCAGGTCAGAGGTTGGGCAATGAAGCTCGGTCAGTTTTGCACTTCAGAACCTGGCCTGACAGATAAAACAGATTTGACAGATAAAACAGAGGAGCATGATATGAAAAAAGTTATTTTCCTTGATATCGACGGTGTGCTTCAGCCCCTGAGCAGCCAGAAACGGTTTGATCACGACATGGATGAACTTCAGGAACAACTCTCCGTGGAAAGTGATGAGGGATATCAGAAGCTGAACAAGTATGATATTGCTGCTGTCCGTTACGACTGGGAACCGAATGCAGTAAAAAACATGAAATCACTGTGTGAGAAGACACAGGCTGAATTTGTGATCTCTTCAGCCTGGAGAGAATCCAAGACTCTGGACATGCTGAGACTGCTGTTCAGAATTCAGGGACTGGACGCTTATGTTGCCGACAAAACTGAGGAACTGTCCGGTTATATGAGGGATATGGAGATTGAAGAGTTTCTGATAAGCCATCCGGATATCGGAGTTTTTACCATAATTGATGATGCTTATCGGGATTATTTTGAACGCCGCTTCCCTCAGCAGTTTGTTTACTGCGACCGTATATTTGACGATGAGTGTTATCAGAAGGCTTTGTCCATTTTGCAGCAGGACCCTCCTTCGGAAAAAACTGTGCCGGATGCGGTTTTGATGCTTAAGGACATAAATGACAATTCCTCTTCTGTGACAAAAGCGGATTTCAGCCTTGAGAATATAAGTGTTGTCCGTCGTTATCACAGGTATTCAACCAAGGATTTCATCAGCCGGATTTCCGAGGCTGTGGAAAACAATTCGTACATCAGTCACCTGACACTTTCCGGGCTTGCTTACAATATGAATTTTTCTGAAAAAGAACAGGGTGCTGCTGATCGGGTCTGGGAGGCACTGCGACGCAACAGTTCCGTAAGACATCTTGATATTTCTTATAACTCTCTCGAAGATATATCCGTTCTTATCAGAACTCTGAAAGAGCGGGACTGTCCTCTTGAGACGCTGTCTCTGCGTAACAACAGCCTGACTGATGAATCTCTGGATATGCTGGCTGACTACATCAGCGGTATCAGCCATCCTTTTACCCTGATGTTGCAGAGATGTTGCCGTTCTTTCAAAGAAGCATTTGTTCAGACAATTGCAGAGAACTCACATATCACTGTACTTGCCTGCTATAACCAATACGAGTCGTTTTCGTTTGGCAGGAGAAAACCGGTTCCTGAAAATTTGAAACTGGAGTCAGGTTACGGATGGTAAGTACCCGGCATGATTTTTCCTGACATTTGCTTATAATCAGCAGATCGGAAACGAGTAAAAAATTCAGGCTCTGTAAAACTCATTTCCATCTGCGAAAAGATTTTTCATAACAGGAAATAACATGAAATTAAGCACTAAACTGATTGGCGGCAGCCTCACTGTCACACTGATCCCCTTGGTGTTTGTCGGGATATTTACGGTCATTGCCGCTTCAGATGCTCTGGATGATTTTGGAAAGGCACATTTTGTCACTTTAAGAAAAACAGTGGCTGAACTGGTATCTGCCAAACTTGCAGAACAGATGAATCTGCTGATCAATGCTTCAGCCAATGACGCTGTCATCTCTGACATTGTCCGGACAATAGATACGACCGGAATTACGGAGATGGCACAGTTCAGACTCAGTAACAAAACGACCATCTTTCATGATAAAAATACTTATGAAATCTTTTTCATAACCGATGCTCAGGGAAATGTCATCGGAGACACTTCGGCCGGGGCATATCTGAAAACCGACATATCCGCAGAAGCTTATTTTAAAGATGCCATCAGGGGAAATACCGTTATCGGCGATGTTGTCAAAGAAGAGAATAAACAGCCCTATATAATTTTTGCCTCCCCTGTGAGAAAAAAAAATAATGATATTATGGGGCTCATCGTTGCCGGATGGAAATTGGACGCGCTGAATAAAAAAATCAGGGAACTGAAGTTCGGTAAAACCGGTTATGCTTTTTTAACTGATAAGACAGGCGGTTTTATCGCTCATCCGGATCCGGCAATGCTGATGAATGGGAACATCGCCGCATTAAAGGAAATGGGAACGGCAGCGAGGGAGATTCTCTCTTTTCAAGAAGGTATCTCAGAGTGCCATTATCAGGGGACTGACACGCTCATTGCCTTCGCTCCGGTCCGTCCGGGGAACTGGATGCTGGGGCTTGTCCTCCCCAAGTCGGAATACATGGCCCCGATTATCAGAATGAGAAATATCGTCGCAGCAGTGATTTTTGTCACCGTATGCCTGATTGTGCTGATGGTTCTTTTATTTTTTAAGAGTGTTTCAAAGCCCATCAGAAATTCTATTGATGGCGTAGGTGAGAATTCTGAACAGATCGCCCGGGTTGCGAATCAGATATCCTCAGGTGCCCGGATACTGGAGAGCGGCGCAATAAACGGGACGGATCTGTTGGAAAACACCTTTTCCTTTCTTAAAGAAATATTTCTCGCGGTGGAACAGAATGCCGACAATACCGGGCAGGCAGATGATCTTATGAATGAATTCAACCGGATATTGTCGGATACGGATCAGTTTATGACCGAACTGACAGGGGCAATGAAAGAAATATTTGCGGGAAGCGAAGAAAGCTCTGAAATCATAAAATATATAGATGCTATCGCTTTTCAGACCAATCTGCTCGCACTGAATGCCACTGTTGAGGCTGCAAGGGCAGGGGAAGCCGGCGCAGGTTTTTCAGTGGTTGCCCATGAGATAAGAAACCTCGGCGTAAAAGTCTCGGAATCGGCAAAGAACACCTCCGCGCTGATTGAGGGAATTGGCGGGAAAGTACATGAAGGAAGAAGACTTGTTGATAAAACAGGAGAATCTTTCAAAGAGATGGCGAAGATATTTGCTGTGACAAGCGAACTGATCAAAAAGATTGCCCATGCTTCCCAGACACAGGCAAAGAAAATTGATCAGTCAAACAAAGCCCTTGCCGAGATGGACAGGGTGACACGGGAAACGGCCTCAGATGTCGAAAAATTCACTTCTTCCGCGGATGAGATGAATTTCCGTTCAGAAAGGCTCAAAGAGATCGTTCTTGAACTCATATATTTACTTGAAGGCAGACAAAACTCATAAAGGAGGTCTTACAATGAAACGTCGTTCTTTTATCAGAAAAATGGGAAAAGGAATGGCCGCTGCAGGAATTGGCGTTCCCCTGATGGCGGGTAAGACGCTGGCAAAAGAAAAACCGATCACCTGGCGGGCTGTCACCAGTTGGCCCCCAAAGTTCCCGATCCTTCAGGAGGGTACTGAGAGGCTCGCACAGAATATAGAAAAAATGACTGGCGGACGCCTGAAGATTCAGGTATTTGCAGGCGGAGAACTGGTTGCGCCGCTGGAAGTGTTTGATGCGGTGAGCCAGGGCATTGCACAGGCAGGCTCCACAGCTCCTTATTTTTATGCGCAGAAAACACCGGAAGCCCAGTTTTTTTCTGATTATCCTTTTGGAATGACCCATCGCGGGAAAATGGCATGGCTTTACTGCGGCGGCGGCATGGAGCTTTTCCGCGAGATTTACCGTCCCCATAATCTGTATCCTTTTGTGATGCTCTCCACCGGCACACAGATGGGAGGATGGTTTAGTAAGGAGATCAATTCCCCCGCTGATCTGAAGGGGCTGAAAATGCGTATTCCGGGACTGGCGGGCAAAGTGATGGCGCGGGCAGGGGTGAACGTCATCAACCTGCCCGGATCCGAAATCCCAGCAGCTCTGAAAAGCGGCGTTCTTGATGCTGCGGAGTGGGTTTCCCCGCTGTACGATATTTCGCTGAATCTGCACAAATCCGCCAAATATTATTACTACCCGGCATGGCATGAGCCGGCAAGCACCGTGGCCTTTGTCGTCAATCTGAAAACATGGGAGGCACTGCCCCAGAACCTGAGATGCTGTGTTGAAATGGCCTGTGCGGAAAGCACTTCATGGACATTGGCAAGGGCAGATGTTCAGAATCCCCGTATTCTTAAAAAAATAGTGGAAAAACTCGGGATTCAGCTCAGAAAATTCCCTGACAATGTTATCAGAGAACTCCGCGGCATGACCTCCGAGGTCATGGAAGAAGAGGCATCTGCGAATCCTGCTTTTCGGAAAGTTTATGAGTCATTGAAGACATTTCAGGCAGACTTCAACTACTGGATGGAATCTTCTGAGTGGGCATATATAGACGGAATCAGGCTGTGATTGCTGACAACGTCCGGTCTGCCGGATCGGACGTTGCAGATCTCGTTATGGAGCTGTACCTGAGTCAGCCCAGAGTCAGCGCAGCACCATCTGGGCTAAAAACAACAGAAAGGAAAAACATGCAAAAAAAACACAAATTTAAATCCATTCTTTTCGCAGCCGCATTTCTGACAGCGGTGATGCTGTCTCCGACAGGCTCTTATGCGGAAATGGGAACCCTGCAATGGTCATTTGACACGCAATCCGATATCAATTCTTCCCCGGGCTTCGGCCCCGGGAAAATCATTTATGCAGGCTCAGATGACGGCTATCTCTATGCGATTCATTCCAATGGAACAGAAAGATGGAGATACACTGCAGACGGAAGCATTTCCTCATCTCCGGCCATTGACGCTGACGGAATCATCTATATCGGCTCAGAGGATAACAATGTCTATGCAATTCATTCCAACGGCACAGAAAAATGGAAATTTGAAACAGACGGCCCTGTCTCTTCCTCGCCGACTATCAGCACCGACGGGACAATCTATATCGGATCACAGGATACCTATCTTTACGCCATCAACGCAGACGGCACAGAAAAATGGAAATACAAGACAGACGGGCGTATCCTCTCCTCACCGGCCGTTGATGCCTCCGGAATCATCTATATCGGCTCAGAAGATACCCATCTCCATGCCGTCAACTCCAATGGAGAACAGGAATGGACATTTGCCACCGGAGGCGTTATCTCCTCATCGCCGGCTATTGCCTCCGGTGGAACCATCTATATCGGATCGGAAGATAATCTTCTCTATGCCATCAAGTCCGATGGAGAACAGGAATGGACGTTTACCACTGAAGGCCCTGTCACCTCTTCCCCGGCCATTGACGCTTCCGGAAATATCTATGTCGGTTCAGAGGATCAATATCTCTACGCCCTCAACACCAGCGGAGAACAGAGGTGGAAGCTTTCAACAAAAGGAAGCATCTCCTCCTCTCCGGCCATCGGATACGACGAAACCATTTATATCGGATCATCAGATGGCTATCTCCACGCCATCAACGCTGACGGAACCCGGAAATGGGAATACGAAATCGGCGACACAGTATCCTCCCCGGTCATCAGCCCTGAAAACACGATTTACATCGGATCAAAAATCGGAAAATTATGGGCAGTTGAAAGCACATCGGCAGGATTGCTGAGAAACTCTTCCTGGCCCATGTTTCACCATGACATGCGCCACACAGGCCGGAATACAGGCAATCGGTCCCCAACCGCCAATGCTGGCTCTGATCAGACGGTGGAAGAGGATACCATGGTCACGCTGAACGGGTCCGGATCCACTGATCCGGATTACGGCATCGCCTCTTATAAATGGACCCAGACTGCCGGGAGGTCTGTCACGCTCTCAGACCCGAATATCGTAAACCCGGAATTCAGCACACCTGAAATTGATTCAGGCAGTGACGATGATCAGATAACACTCACCTTCCAACTGACCGTTACTGACACTAAGGGTGCTGAAGATACAGACACCTGCGTCATTACCGTTGAAGAAGAAGATGCCTGGTGCTTCATCTCCGCCGCGTCAAAGTCCCGCATCAGAGTGCTCTTGAACATAATTTTCTGAAATTGTGTATAACTGTAGGGGTGAAGCGAAGTGCAACCCACCTTTTTTTTGCTTTTTGCTTTTTGCGGATGCGGTGGGTTCCGCTTCGCTTCACCCACCCTGCATTTTTAAAACCTCTCTGAAACTGCATACAATGCGGGGGTGGTTATCCGATTCGTCGGGTGGATGTTGTGCCTCTGAAACTTATGCCAATCGGCTTTGGCTTGAATGTTCAGGAAACAGAATTGGATGAGGGAACAGATCAGACAGAGATGTCACAGGGGATGTTCAGAGCACTGTCATTGCTGATCCAGCTCAATTACTCCTTGCTCGCTGACATTACGGGCTGCATCCTGATTGGTGAGGGGTTGGATCATGAAAGACAACTGATTCTGAGGCTCTCTTTAAGGCTTAATATTATTTTTTTGTGAATTCACCAAAAATATTCTTGACATATATTTTCCATATATGCTAAATGTACTTCTGCTGAGGATGACAAAGATGATTTTTTTTTGAAATATGAGGCCCGCTTATGGGCGGATGTGTTCCAATCATTTTCATACAAATAAAGAAGCAGGACAATTAAAAAAGTGCGCTGAATGATGAAAACCATGACCAAAAATAAAAATCGGAAGCAGTCGCTGGTCGCCTATGAAAAGATTTACCGAAAAATCATCACCTTTGAATACAAGCCTGGCCAGTATTTGGAGGAAAAGCAGTTGATGGATAATCTGGGCATTGGCCGTACCCCGATCAGGGAGGCTCTTTTGCGTCTTTCCACTGAACTGCTGGTCCAGTCTCAGCCTCAAAAGGGCTTTATTGTTCAGCCTATTACGCTCCGGAATACCAAATCACTGTTCGAGGCACTGAAGATATTTGAATCCGGAATCGCAGTTCTGGCCTTCCGGGAGGATGCCACGCACTGTCTGTCATTAATGGAAAAAGCGAATAAAGCCTTCAAAAAAGCAACGGAACGCGCTGATGTCCTGGGTCTGGTGGAGGCGAATCATGAGTTTCACGTCAATCTTGCCCGCTGCTCACATAACGAGTATCTTGTCCGGGGAGTGCGTGAAATCCGATATATGGCGAACCGGCTTTCTTATCTGTCTTATGGCCGTGATACAGGTTCAAAAGTGTCCCTCCGTGAGCATTACTCGTCCGTCATCCGGCAGCATGAGGGAATTATGGGCGCAATCACGGAAAAGGATGAAACCCGGCTGAAAGAGGTTATTCTTGAGCATATCCGGGTTTTCCAGCAACGCATTATTGATTATATGGCATCCTGAATTTGTCCGCTCGGCTCGGATCGGATCGGCAAATCCGAATCGTTGTCAGGGAGTGCAATCAGAAAGGAAAATTATTTCGTCAGCATGGTTTAAATAATTTTGGGAGATGGTTTATGAAAATTGATCTGAATTGTGATATGGGAGAAAGTTTCGGTCCTTATAAAATCGGGCGGGATGATGAAGTTATTAAATATATCACATCAGCGAACATCGCCTGCGGCTGGCACGCGGGGGATTCTGCGATTATGGATAAGACAGTGAGAATGGCGATGCTGAACAATGTCAGTGTCGGTGCTCATCCGGGATACCCTGACCTGCATGGTTTTGGCAGGAAACGTATTGATTATCCGCCAGAAGATATCCGCACACTTGTAATGTATCAGATCGGCGCGTTGCAGGCCTTCTGCACGGCTCACGGAACCAGACTTCGCCACGTCAAACCCCATGGCGCCCTCTATCTGGCGGCAGTGGAAAGAGAACCCGTGGCGAGAAGCATAGCAGAGGCAATAGCAAGTGTCGATCCGGAACTCATCTATGTCGCCCTTGCCGGTAAAAAAGGGGAACTGATGAGAAGCATCGGAACGGAGCTCGGACTCAAAGTGATTTATGAAGCATTTCCTGACCGCGCTTACACACCCGAAGGCACACTTGCCCCGCGCAGGGAACCCGGAGCCGTTATCAAAGATCCGGAGGAAATAGCACGACGCGCTGTGATGATGGCAAAAGAGGGCAGGATAACCGCCACTGACGGCACTGAAATTGACCTGACTGCCCAGACACTATGCGTACATGGGGATTCCGATGCCGCACTGGAATCCGTGAAACGCATCCGGGAAGTTTTTGATGATGAGGGGATAGAGGTCAGTCCCATAAAATATATGTAAATGAGATGAGAGAACCAAAACAAAGGAGTCTTAAAAAAGATAAGAAAAGAGGATACGATCCTGAAAAATGTCAGTATAAAGGAAAAGACCTGTCACATAAGATATTTGATACACCTCTTAGAAATCAGGAGCTGATTTATGTGAAACTCGAAGATCATACGTTCAAGTTTGCACTAAGACCAAAGGAACGGGTGCCCAACAAGCCGGGACAGAGAAGAATTGATACGCTTCCTCACTCAATGTTAGCCAGAGGGAAACGAATTATCGGAGCCGGTGAATGCGAGACGGATGAGAATGGTAAGATTATCGAAATAAATAACCATTCGGGCCATTATCAGCCAGATGAAGATAATCTGAGAGAAACGAAGGAGAATATGATGAGTCAGGAATTGACAAGGAGCGCAGTCAAATGGAAAGTATTTGACAAGACAGGAAAATTGATAAAGGAGATATAGAACGATGATAGTTTCTTCTAAAAGCAAAGAACTTGTTCACAGTGCCGAGTTTATCATGAGGAATCCTCATCTGTACGGAATTTCCTTTGATACTCAGGAGATGACATTCATCAGAGAGGTTTTTGAATCCTTACTCACTTCTGAACAATGGTTTTGGATTAATATTTATGACTTGACAAGGGTTTTAGAGGAAAATGAGTTTAAGATGGCAGATATAAAAGTGCAATGCCCGAAAAATCTGCATAAGAAAATAGAGAGAGGAAAACGCCTGCCCGAAAAGCTCTTTCTCCCTTCTGACGCTATTTCCGGTAACGGACCTGTCAGGTTGTACGAAGAACTTAAAGTTGCCTTGTTGATATCAGGTCACAGAAGAGACGATTTTGAACGTGCTTCTGTCATGCAGATTGATACGAATCAGGCAATTGCCCGGGGGCTGATTTTTGAGCCATCAGGAGCAGGAATTGTCTTTGCGCGAGATATGGCCGATGATGCGGATATTCCTCTTACCTTCGTGAAGACAGAGAATCGCATACTTTCCGAACTGTACATTCAGATAATGTTCAAAGAATCTGTTTATATAGAGGATCACGGGCATCAAAGCAACGCTTGTCGTTATTTATACCAGCATCTGCCGCAGGAATTTGTTGAAAATGAACTTATCAGGTATCTGAATGATCCGGATCCTGATGTTCGGATAAATGTGTACGCGTCTCTGGGCTTTCCCGTGTATTCCGTGAGCATTCCTCCTGATAAGCCAATGCCTCCATGGGATTCGCTAATTGAGCCGGTAACACTCTCCTGCAAAACCGTTGGCCGGCTTCTTAAAATGATGCGACAGGAAAAGTACCCCGATGTCCTTGATTATGCGATCTGCACGTTAAAAGCACAAAATTATGCAGGTAAGTTGAAAAATATATCACAGGAAGTGATACGGACTGTACAAGAAGTGGCTTCTCGGATTGAAGGCAGACAGACAATCAGAGACTGTGAGAACCTGTTGCAAAGATTAACACCTGAACAACCAGCTCTTCACAGTGAAATCGGATGACAGGTAAAATTGTTCAGCAAAAACGAGCATGTTCTGCACACCGTGGCCGTACAGTCAGGGGTTTGCAGGGAGAAGGGGTCGCTTTTGAGTAAGTATTAAGGGGTAAGAGAATGAACAACGGACTTTACGAAAAACCGATTTTCCGCATTGTCGGAGACAGGGGAATTATGG
>JAOZLU010000176.1 GCA_029934695.1 Desulfobacterales bacterium
CGGCCAAAAGTTTTCCGGGATTTTTCCCCGGGAAAACAGCTTTCACAGACCGCGGGTGAACGCGGCATCTGCGTCTGTATGTGTTCATCTGCGGTTCCTCATAGCTGGCGGAAAAAAACCGGCTTTCTTTCAGTTGCAGAGCTTTCCCGTTCGGGAAAAAACCGAGTTTCTTTGTTTATTTGCTGATTATAACGGATTTAGGGGAGGCTGCAATTTCGGAGCGGTATCTCACACAAAGGCACAAAGGACACAGAGAAAAAGTGGACGCATTTATGCCCGGCTTCCGGACCGGAAAGCCCGGAACGGACAGAACTGCCGGTATCCGGCTCAGTGATTTCAGCAGGTTGTACCCTCCCCTGAATCCGTTATAATCAGGTTATTTGCATATATAAATTAACAAAATGGCTATGAGCAGTATGACCCCGACACTGATTATTAAAATTACAGGCTGTTTCTCTTCATGACAAGGATAAGCAACAGTCTTATCGGACATGGGCTGAAAATCAGCTCTCTGTTCAACTCTGAAAACGACTTCTCCTGTTCCATATCCGAGAGCAAATTCATCCCCTTTCTGAAGCGGCCTTTTTTCACCTTTCTGAAGCCGCTCTTTTTCACCTTTATGATAGGTTCCGTTTTTGCTTCCAATATCTTCAAGAAGGAACTCTCCGTTTTTAAATGTGATCTTTGCATGTTTGCCGGAAACAGACTGATTGGTGAAAAAGATGTCATTGTCTTTTGCGGTTCGTCCTATGCGGATATCCTCTTCATTCGCTTCAAGAGGAAATTCCTTCCCGATTTCAGATCCTTTTATGATAAAAAGCGAAAGTTTGACAAATGCTGTGTATCTGAGGACAACATCCCCGAGTTTGAACTTGCCGCCATCCTGAAGCATTGCGGGTCCTCGTTTTTGCAAAGACTCTCCATTATAATAGGTATCGTTTGTGCTTCCGATATCCTGAAGAAAAAGCTCTCTGTTTTCAAAAGTGATTTTTGCATGTTTGCCGGATACAGAGTCATCTTCGAGCGTAAGATCATTTTCGTCACTCCGCCCTATGACGATTATTCCTTTATCAAAAAAATATTTCTTGCCAGTCTCCGGCCCTTCTTCAATGGTGAGGAAAAATTTAGCAGACATATAATTAAAGGTACCTTCTTAAGTTTTAGGGGGCCGCAATTTCACGCCGGTATCTCACAGAGGGCAGACAGGCATCTGCGTTATCTGTGTTCATCTGCGGTTCCTTATATGCAAATACCTGGAAATATATGGCCAGGTACTTATCATGTAAATCATGTAAAACAATCTGGTGCTGAAATTTCATTTCAGCACTCTTTTCAGCAGAGTTCTATTCCACTATGCCAATTTTTTTCAGATTGCAACAAAAAAATATGCAATCCCGCGGGAATATACAGTTAAAATCCATAAAAAGTTTCTGGAAAAAAGTATTGACTTTCCTTAGTCTATAACATATAAGCGTTTATAAGGTGTTTCAGGAAATTAAAAAATAGAGGTTTTGATCGCCTTTTCACAATTTTTTTTTCAGAATCATCTCTTCCGGAATCCCTGCTGACGCTCAGAGCCTTCCGGATCAGATAAAATTGGTAAGATAATAATTGTTAAAAAAATAAGGATCGGCATATTATGAGCATAGAGAACTTGCCCCACGCAATTCAATGGTCAGAAGGCATGTTGCTGGCCCCGCAACATTTTCAGCAGGTCAACACCCGTCAGGAAGCACTTTTGCATTATCACCTGATGACAATTGCCCCTTTTCACTGGGGGATACAGAAATTAAAGATAGACGAATCCCTCCTGCTCCAAGACGGAACCTTCAGGGTTTCAGAATTGGAGGCCATCATGCCGGACGGTCTTGTTGTCCGTTATCCTGACGGGAAAAATGATCTGCAAATCTCTTTGAAAGACCACAAAGAAGACATGAAGAAGACACCGGTAGCAATTCATTTGGCAGTACCCGCTAAAAGAACCGGCGCGGCTTATGCAAAAGGAATCCTGCCGCGGTATGATTCCGTTGAAGGGGAAACGGTGCCGGACGAGAACACAGGAGAATCCGGCCTTGCCATTCCCCGTCTCCTCCCCCGTGTCACCCTCCTCGCGGCTGAAATGCCGGAACCCAAATATTGCTCTTTTCCCCTTGCCAAAGTCGAATATAAAGATGAAACTTTCAAACTGACCGATTTTATTCCCCCGCTTTTAAAAGTTTCTCGCGGTTCGGATGTCGGAGAGATGTGTGCTTCTGTGGGCCAGGAACTGAGAGAGAAAGCTGTTTTCTTATCAGAAAAGATAAATGCTGAAGATTCACCAAGCAGAGAAACGAAATTGTCGTTCAGAAGCATTGTCTCCGCGCTGCCGCAATTTGAAGCTGTTTTAAAAACAGGTGTCACCCATCCGTACCTGTTATATGTTTCCCTGTCAGCCCTGCTTGGAAATCTGGCCTCAATCGGTTTCGGAAAGGTGCCGCCGGTTTTGGATCAATACAATCACAATGATCTCAGGGTCACTTTTGAACCTGTCCTGAAATTTATTTCCGATATGATCACAGAAGGCATCCGTGAGTCCCACACTGTGCATAAGTTCACGTTTGAGAACAGGACATTCAAGCTCAAATTAAGAGAGGAATGGGCAACGAGGCAGCTTATCATCGGAGTGAGGGGAAAGCCGGGCATGCGGGAACAGGATGTGTCTCTCTGGATGGAAAGAAAATGCCAGATCGGGTCAGTGTCAAAGGTCCAGTCAATAGAAGCCAGACGAATTCTCGGTGCTGTCCCCAGAGAGAAGATTGAAAAAGATGAAGACCTTGTCCCGCCAAAAGGAACGGTTCTCTTTGCTGTGACAGTGAAACCGGAAAAAGAAGAGAGGTTTGTTGTACCTGGCGAAGAATTGCATATATTCAGTCCATCAGGTGCTATTCCTTCTGAAATTGTATTGTATGTGCGAAACAGAAACTGATCCCCACAGATTTCAGAGCAGCTCGCAGTTCCGCCTTCGGCGGTTTTTGCCGCACTGAATCCGGATTGACAAATCCGAACTGCCTTGCTCACGGATACTCAGACAACCTGTAACTTTGACACAGGACATTGCAGAATATTATGAATACAGCAGAACTGGAAGACTCCCGTTTCCTGAAACACTTTCAGGAATTTTATGTTGAAGTCATCGCCCAGAAAAAAGAGATCGAAGCCTTGCCACAACACTCTTCAATGTTCAGGCCTGATCAAGAGGTCCTGTCGGATGCAGCAACAGGGGGTATTGCCTATCCGGTCTATGACAGACTCCTGAATGTGCTGAAAGGGCAGGTTCCTGATGCGCGCAGACACGGCGGCGAATACGGAGTCAAATTTTATGAAGAGGCTCAGTATGTCATGGCCGCATTGGCAGATGACATTTTTCTTCACATCGACTGGCCCGGAAGGGACGAATGGCAGTCCAATCTGCTGGAATACGAACTTTTCGGCACTTATGTCGCGGGTGATCGTTTTTTTGAGGATGTGGAGAGACTTCTGAGAGATCGGGATGTCTCTTATGTGGAGATGGCAGCAGTATATTTCATGGCAATCTCACTCGGTTTCAGGGGCAAATTCTGGGATAAGGATGATGACGGCCGGCTCGAATATTACCGCAAACAGCTTTTTGCCTTTATTTTCAAAAGCAAGCCGGACATTCTTTCAAATAAAAAATATCTTTTCCCGGAATCATACACCCACACACAGACGGAGGGAGCCGGAAAAAGGCTTCCTTATATAAGGCGATGGATCGGGCTGATTGCTCTGCTGATTATTTTCTTTGTATTTGTGTCCCACGGAATATGGGATCATTCGATCAGTGATCTGGTTGACAGCGCTGAAAAAATTATCAAGGCAGGATCATAGATAATGATGAAAATGATAAGACGCATACTGATTTTTATTCTTGTGGGGGCTGTTGTCGCCGCTCTTTTTATCTACGGAAACAAGATCACCTCTTTTTTTATCAATCAAAATGACGCATTGCCTTATCTTCTTGCAGGTGTTGCCGTCCTGATTTTCACCATACTGGCGGTTATCATTTTTCTCTTCCGTTCCTCAGCAAAAACAGCATCTCCGGAATTTGACTCGGCGGACATTGACAATGAGACCATAGGAAAATCCGGAGTTCATGCTGAAAAAGCCGATTTTTCCATAAAGGAACTCGGCAAGCACTTTGCCTGGTCCGTAAAACGGCTGAGAGCCGGCATTTCCGGCCATTATAAAATCCCCTGGTTTATGATGCTGGGTGAAGCTGAATCCGGAAAAAGCACGGCCCTCAAATGGAGCGATCCGCATTCCGAGGCCATGCCGTTCAGGAAAATTCAGAAAGCAAAGCGCGCATGCAACTGGTGCTTTTTTGAAAAAGGGATTGTTATTGACGTGGCCGGGGATCTGGTTCTCCGGGAGGGCGGAGCAAGTGCCCAGGCCAATATCAAAGTATGGAGACACCTTCTGAGGCTCCTTCAGAAATACAGGTCAAAACGCCCGATTGACGGGATTATCCTTACCATACCATGCACTGATCTTGTTTTTTCTGACGACGACCGGAAAAGTGCCGGCCTGATCAGGATTTCAGAAAAGACGGAACTTCTGTACGAAAAACTCTGGAATGCCCAGCAAACCCTCGGAATCCGCCTTCCTGTCTATCTTCTGATTACCAAGTGCGACCATGTCGAAGGATTCCGGAGTTTTTGCAGATCTCTTCCTGAGCGTCTGCGCAATCATATCTTCGGCTGGTCCAGTCCCTACAACATTGAAACCGCTTATTCGGAAACCTGGGTCAGCGAAGCCTTTCAAAACATTAACAGCGAATTGTTCCGGACACAGTTTGAAATGTTTACCAAAGGAACTGAGTCAGAGGAAAGCGACGGACTTTTTGTATTCCCTGCCAATTTCCGGATGATTGAGGACTCCGTTCAGACATACGCGGACCGGCTTTTCAAAGGGAGCGTCTATCACGAATCATTTATCTTCCGGGGTGTCTATTTTTGCGGAGACAGCGGCCTTAAACAAAGCAGAACAGGGGGAAAAAAATCGTGGGGCAACTCTGATGTGATCAGACCTTTCTTTCTGAGGGACCTTCTTGAAAAGAAAATATTCCCTGAATTCGGGATCGCCCGCCCCCTTGAAAGGGTGCTGATGTCAAGAAACCGGCGGGTGCTTGGAGCCCAGTGTGTTGCAGGAGTCATTGCTCTGGCCAGCATTCTCGGATTATGGAGTGCTTACAACAATCTTCAGAATAACAAAGATGTGATGAAAATTGTTTACAAGCATATAAACAAGGATATTGAGAAACTTGACGAGAAGGAAGCTGACAGGCTTGTTGAGGAAGAAAAAGATTTTTTTCCGGAAAGCACGAAGAATCTGTCCAAAGGCACGGATATTGCAAAAAAATTGCCGTCTGTGTTTTTTCCCTCCTCTGTCATCCCCCTCCCATTTTTCAGTCAGCCTCTTGAAAAAATTGAGAAATCTATCAGCGATGCTTACAAAAGGATCGTGGTTGACTCAATGCGGAGTGTGCTGATTATGAAGGGTGACGGTATTTCCAAAGAATACAGAACCTATCCTTCTCGCAAAAAGAGGGGAGAAGTGCTTTTTCCCGGAAAGACCTCCGAGTTTGAATATCTCAGGAATTTTATCGAAGATTTTGAAAAATTTGAATATCATTTCAACATATACAACAATCTTGACACAGTCAAAAAACAGCCGGACCCCGAAAAATTGATCACGGGCCTCAAAGGGCTGGCAAAATACCTGTTTGACGCGAGTTTGGATCCCAAATATTATAATGACAGTTGGAGCGAGGTTAAATATGAGCCGATCAGAAACAGAATTTTCAAGGTAAAGGCAAGAGAAGGCAGGCTTATTGATCTGACAGACAGATTTTATGAAAGAATATTTGAATCCGTCACAATCAGCGAATCTTTGGAAGAACTGTCAGACCAACTGGAAAATTTCAAATGGAAAGGCCGGGTTTCCGCCAGAAGGGGAGGGCGTTCAATCAAAAATGTTCTGGAAAATATTCTGGAAACCTTTGACGACACAGAGAACACTCTTTCCAAACCTGAGTTTGCATGGCTTTCCAATAAAGAGTTCTTTCTTGATGAATTCGAGAATGACATACTTGACAAAGTCAGGAAATCAGAATTTCTCGGTAAGGATTTGGCTTCAGCTATGTATGATAAGGGAGAGAAAGCTTTTGAAAAACTGAAAAAGGAACTCGGACAGAAAAAGTTGTTGGAACAGGATGGAAAAAATGTGATCATGAAGTTGTCTGACAAGAGGCTTCTCTTCAAACACGAGGTTAAGAAACTTCTGGGACAGGGATTTATGGATATATATATCCCCGAACAAGAGGGAGATATTGCAAAAACCTGTCCGCCCGGAAAACGGGTGGTGTGGGAAGTTGATGTGCTTAAAGAGGCGGTTGACAGTCTTGAACCGTATAAAAGCTTTTTAAAGAGGCAGAAAGAAGAATTTAACAATAAAACTCTGAGAAGGTTGCAGAAAGAAATCGCAAAAGCCGCAGAAATAAGTATGAATCAGAAGCTGTGGGATATGCTCGGGGATGCTCGGCGGCTGGTGCCGCTTCCGGGAGAGATTATGACGATTCAGCATCAGGAAGTTTATATTGCCGCGGAAATAAAAAATCTCAAAGAAGCTTCAAAACCTTTAAATACATTGCTGAGTGACTGTGACCGGCTCAAGCTGAAAGGTTCTCATACAATTTTGTCGGGTGTTCTCAGATCCCAGACGAACAGACTGATTGCAGCGGTGAACGATCTGTTTGAAAAAGAGAAGATATATGAGGTCAGAAAGGGGGATGACTTCTCATGGTGGGATGGCGAGCAGGAGCCGCTTTCACTTGCAACTTTTGATGTCGCTGATGATATTGAGCTCAAATATTATCTGAAACTTCAGAGAGAGCGTATCAAGCATATCTTTTATGAATATGCCGAGCCGCTTTTCACTCTGTATGTCAGCCAGGGACAGAAGGAAAACCGAAGATTCCGGACACTGAAAAGAACCATGGAGGTAATTGATTATTATGAAAGAAAGATTCCCGGAAACTCTGCGACCGCCTTGGAAAAATTCATTCTTTTTGATATGAATCATATCAGTCCGTCCAACTATTATAAAAAGATAGCCCTGACGGGCCTGAAAGAATCTCCGGATATCTTTATGCAGAGAAAAAATGATCTCGAAGAAAAGCTTTACACGCGTTGCCATGAGCTTGCTGCCAGGCAGATTGTGGCAAAATACACAAAACTTGAAACTTTCTTTAATGACAGACTGGCAGGCAACTTCCCTTTTTCCCAAGATGCAAGACGATCCGAAGCAGATCCCGGGGATATCCGTGACTTCTACCGGCGGTTTGATGCTGATGTGGCAGAACTTGAGGAGGTGCTGAAGGTCAATAAGCAATCTACAGGCTCAGAGGTATATGAGGCATCCGATTTTCTGAGGCAGATGAAGAAAGCCCGCCCTGTGTTCGCATCATGCCTTGAGAATCATGGGGGAGAAAATGTGGCAGAGGAAGACAGGCAGGCAGAAGATGATCTTCCGGCATTGGATTTTGAAGTGAAATTCCGCGTCAACACCGAGCATGAAAGACTGGCAAATCAGATTATTGGCTGGCATCTGACTGTGGGGGAACAGGAGTTTCAATACAGGGGCGCCAAAAATAAGGGGCGATGGCGATTTGGCGATCCCATATCCTTTTCACTCAGGTGGGCAAAGCATGGCATGTACCATCCTGATGCGGATGAGGCAGAAACAGTTGACAGCAGAACGGTGACATACAAAATGAACGGTGATACCCGATGGTCGCTTTTGCGTTTTCTGAGAAAATATCCCGGTTCTCCGAGCTATTATGACCATCTTGCCGATCCTGAACCTCACACCCTTAAATTTGATATTAAAACCGTGAATCTGAACGGGAAAGGAGAAAGGAATGAAAAATCAGCCATATTGCCAGCCATATCGGCGGATAAAGGATCTGCCGGAGAATCAGCGGCTGCGGCTGAAGAATCGCTTACAACAAGAGTGTTTATCCGCATGATCCTTATGACACCGGATAAGACAAAAAAAGTTCTGACGCTGCCGCGTTTCCCGGTCAGCGCGCCGGACCTGAATCTGAGCGCATCTGGCCAGGCCAGGCTGAAACTGCGCCAGTCAGGTGCAAAAGCGGATCGTGGCAAAGATGAAGAAATGAAGAAATGAATACTGATTATAACGGATGCGGTGAGCCCCTGTGAACATGCCCGCAAACTTGAGGTTCAAATCCAAGTTCAAGTTCAAGTTCAAGTTCAAGTTCAAGTTCAAGTTCAAAGGCTCGCATCCGTTATAATCAGAATAAATGAAGAGGCACAATCGTCCCATGATTATTGATGAACAAATATTGGAAAAAATTCTGACACCTGTCCCAGGGGAGAATCCCTCAGGGGAAGACCTGCGCAAATCCCTCACTTATGATCGGATTAAGGAGGCCCGCAGAGAGGATGACCTGAGCCTTTCCTCAGGGGTATGGACAAGGGAGGAGAAAAGGGCGGATTGGGGGGAAGTTATAAAAATTTCCACAGACGCGCTGCAAAAATCCAAAGATTTGCAGATTGCAGTGTGGCTGTCTGAAGCTCTTTTGCATAAACACGGATTCGCAGGTGTGAAAGAGGGCCTGGATTTGTCAAAAAAGCTCTGTGAAAAATTCTGGCCGACTCTTTATCCTGAAATTGATGAGGACGGGGACCCGGAGTTCCGGCTGTCCCCTGTCACCTGGATGAACGAAAAGCTTTTTCTGTCCCTTAAATTCATACCGATCACAGAGCCGCCTGCCTCGGGAGATTCTGAGCCGTATTGCTTTGCGAACATGGAAAAGGCAAAAGCAGAAGGCGGGGAACTGCTGGAAGCGTTTGAAAAAAGCCTTTCCCTGACACAGGAACCTTTTTATGCGAAACTCCATCTGAATGTGACATCTGCCCTGGGGCTTTTGGAGGATTTGAACAACTTTCTGGATGAAAAATGCGGCAGAGACTCGCCCAGTCTGAGGCAATTCCGCGAGATGCTTGAAGAGATTCAGCGTTTTGCCTCTGGCAAATTCTCAGCCCCGGAGCCTGAAGCGGACCCGGAACCTCTGCCGGCCGAACCTGAACCTGAATCTGAATCTGAATCTGAACCCGGGCCGGCCACTGGGGGAGGCCCTGAAGGACGGGGAGGCTTATTCAGTTGGAAACCCGGTAAGAAAGAGAAGAAAAAAAGTATGAAAGAAACCTATAAAGTTCTTTCTGAGATAACAGATTATCTGCTCAAAGCCAGGCCCCAGAGTCCGGCATTGAACCTGATGAAACATGCTGTGTCGTGGAAAGACAGCAAATCGGAGCGTGATGAGGCATATGAAATGCTTTCCCAGGCGGCCGATTTCCTGAGCACACACGAACCCCACAGCCCCGCGCCATACCTTGTTAAGCGGGCTGTTTCCTGGAAGGACAAAAAACTCGGGGATCTCCTCCCGGAACTTATAAAGGATGATAACGATCTGCAACAGATATTCAGCTTACTCGGGTTGCAGGGTAAAAAAAAATGAATTCCTTACAACCCTTAACCCTTTAACCCTGAAAAAAGGAAAAGACGACTATGGCGTTAGCAAGCACACAAAAAAAACTCAGCCGCGTCCGTCCTCCCCGGGTTCAGATCACCTATGATGTCCAGGTGGGGGATGCCATTGAGACAAAGGAACTTCCCTTTGTGGCTGGTATCATGGCGGATCTGTCAGGAAAACCGGAAGAGCCGCTGCCCAAACTCAAAGACCGGAAATTTGTGGATATTGACCGGGATAATTTTAACGATGTGATGGGAGCCATCGGTCCTCGTCTTGTGGTGCAGGTTGACAACAAACTGAAAAAGGATGACAAGTCAAATCTGAATATCGAACTCAAGTTCAAAAATATGGATGACTTTAATCCGCTGAATGTTGTCAAGCAGGTTAAGCCGCTTCAAAAGCTTTACGAGGCAAGGGAACGGCTTTCAGACCTTCTGACCAAACTGGATGGGAACGATGAACTGGATGATCTGCTTCAGGATGTGGTGAAGAATACAGAAGGCATGGAGAATATCAGAAAATCTTACAAACAAGCTGGTGAGGGGGATAAATAAAAATGGCTGAAGAAGAAAAGGAACAACAAGTTCAGGAACAGCCCTCTGAAAGCCCGGATGGGGCCGGTCTGCTTGACAAAATCATTGAACAGGGCAGGATGGCCCGAGACAAGTCCCAGGAGCCTTATGCCCGGGATATGCTCGGTGAATTTGTCACACAGGTCCTTGATGAGGGAATGACCGTTCAAAAAGACACAGTGGCGGCCATTAACCAGCGGATCGCCGATATTGACGAGCTCCTTACCGCTCAGGTGAATGAGATCATGCATGCTGAAGAATTTCAGAAGCTTGAGGGATCATGGAAAGGGCTGGAGTTTCTGGTGAAAAACACCGAAACCAGTCCTTCGCTGAAACTGCGCCTGCTGAATATCAGCAAAAAAGATGTGCACAAGGACTTGGAAAGGGCTGTTGAGTTTGATCAGAGTCAGCTCTTCAAGAAGATTTATGAGGCAGAGTACGGTGTGTTCGGAGGGATGCCATACAGCCTCCTGATCGGAGATTATGAGTTCGGCCGTCATCCTCAGGACATTGATTTGCTTGAAAAGATGTCCAATGTCGCTGCTGCCGCGCACGCGCCCTTTATTGCCGCGGCAAGCCCTGATCTTTTTGACATGGACAGTTTCAACCAGCTGAGCGATCCCCGGGATCTGTCCAAGATATTTGAGAGCAAAGAGGCCGGGATGATCAAATGGCGATCTTTCAGAGACAGCGAAGATTCCCGTTATGTCGCACTGGTCATGCCCCACATCCTGATGCGTCTCCCCTACGGGGCCAAGACAAAGCCGGTGGAGGGCTTTAATTTTGAGGAGGATGTGAGCGGCAAGGTCCATGGAAAATATCTCTGGGGCAATGCCGCGTACGCTCTGGGTCAGCGGATCGCGGATGCGTTCTCAAAGTTCAACTGGTGCGCGGCCATACGCGGCGTGGAAGGGGGAGGACTGGTGGAAGGCCTGCCCACTCATACCTTCGGAACCGATGAGGGAGATATCGCACTCAAGTGTCCCACTGAGATTGCCATCACGGACCGAAGGGAAAAAGAACTGAGCGATCTGGGATTTATCTCCCTGGTTCATTGCAAGGGCAAGGATTATGCGGCATTCTTTGGGGGGCAGACCACCCAGAAACCCAAAGTTTATAATACGGATGAGGCCAACGCAAACGCGAGAATCTCCACGGTGCTCCCTTATGTGTTCACATGCTCCCGTATTGCCCATTATATGAAGTCTATGATGCGGGACAAGATCGGCTCCTTTGCAACGGCCGACAAAGTTTCGGTTTTTCTGAACAACTGGATCAGGCAGTATGTTCTGGACAGAGACGACGCTGATCAGGAACTGAAAGCCAAGCATCCGCTGCGGGAGGCCAGGATAGATGTCACCGAAGTTCCTGGAAAACCGGGTTCCTACAAGGCTGTTGCCTTTCTGAGACCCCATTTCCAGTTGGAAGAACTGACCGCGTCCATCCGTTTGGTTGCAGATTTGCCCAAGCCGGCAAA